>NZ_JBEXSX010000021.1:0-134988 GCF_040613835.1 Streptomyces sp. NPDC006207
CCTCACATCTCCAGCACGACCGTGAACGGGCCGTCGTTCGTGAGCGAGACCTTCATCTCCGCTCCGAAGCGGCCCGTCTCCACGTGCGCACCCAGAGGGGCGGCCGGACCGCGGTGCTCACCGCCGCGCCTTGCTCCGCGACAGCAGGCTCACTCCGACGGCCGCGAGGCCGATCTGTATCAGCCACTCGACCCAGTCGACGCCGTCGGTGTCGGCGACGCCGAACCCCTGGGCGATCGCGCTGCCGATGAAGGCCGCCACGATGCCGACGACGATCGTCCACAGCACTCCGATCGGCTGCCGCCCCGGCGCCACCAGACGCCCCAGCACACCGATGACCAGACCGATCACGATGGCACTGATGATGCTCGAGATCTCCATCTCCACCTCAACCCCAACCTCGTCCGGCCCCTGGCCGGAAGTGTGTTCGCACCACGCGGATACCCCCGGCCGGGCGCTCCACGCAGCCGCGCACCCCGGCGTCGCCGGGTGTGTTCCGCCCACGACGGGGCACCCGGTGGACCGGAGCACTTGGGGCAGGGAGGCCGGTGTGGGCACGACGGTGGGTACGGGCGCGGTACGGCCCGGGACGCAGGGGAAGAAGGCGATCCGCGCCGGGGCGCGGGCGGGCCTCGCGGCGCGCGGGGTCATCTACGCGCTGCTGGGCGTGCTGGCCCTGCAGGTGGCCTTCGACGGGTCCTCGGAACAGGCCGACCGGGGCGGCGCGGTCGCCCGGCTGGCGGCGCAGCCCTTCGGCGGGTTCCTGGTGTGGGCCCTGGCGGTGGGCTTCGCCGGGATGACGCTGTGGCGCTTGTCGGAGGCCGCGTTCGGCGCGGCGGGACCGGACGGGGACAAGGCCGGCAAGCGGCTGATGTCCGCGGCCCGCGCGGTCTTCTACGCCTTCGTGACGTACTCCGTGGTGACCTTCGCGGTGGGCGGCTCCTCCGCGGGCGGGTCGAGCGACGAGACCTCCAAGGACGCCACCGCACACGCCCTGGGCTGGCCCATGGGCCGCTGGCTGGTGGGGGCGGCGGGCCTGGTCCTGCTGGGAGCCGGGGTATGGATCGCGGTGCGGGCGCTGATGCGGAAGTTCCGCAAGCACCTGCGGACGGGCGCGATGTCGCCGCGGGTCCGCAAGGTGGTCGACTTCCTCGGGGTGGCCGGAGGGGCCAGCCGGGGCGTGGTGTTCGCCGCCGCGGGCTGCTTCGTCGTCGTCGCGGCGGTGCGCTTCGACCCGGACCGGGCGAAGGGGCTGGACGACACGCTGCGCACGTTCCGGGACACCCCCGCCGGGCCGTGGCTGCTGGCCGTGGTCGCGGTGGGCCTGGGGCTGTTCGGGGTGTTCTCCTGGGCGATGGCCCGCTGGCGGAGGGTCTGAGCGGCGCGGTCCGCAGGCGCCGGGCGCGGTTCAGCGGCCCGGGAGCTTGACCACCGTCACGAAGAAGTCGTCGATCTGCCGGACCACCTCGATGAACCGGTCGAAGTCCACCGGCTTGGTCACGTACGCGTTGGCGTGCAGCGCGTAGCTGCGCAGGATGTCCTCCTCGGCCTCGGAGGTGGTGAGGACGACGACCGGGATGGTGCACAGGTCGGCGTCGGCCTTGATCTCGGCGAGCACCTGACGGCCGTCGAAGCGGGGCAGGTTGAGGTCGAGGAGGATCAGGCCGGGGCGCGGTGCGCCGGCGTGGGCGCCGCGCCGGTTGAGGAAGTCCAGTGCCTCCTCGCCGTCCCGTACGACGTGCAGGACGTTGCGGACCTTGTTCTCCTGGAACGCCTCGCGGGTCATCAGCTCGTCGCCGGGGTCGTCCTCGACGAGCAGCACGATGATCGGTTCCGGTTCCTGCAGGTTCACGCGGATCCTTCCTGCGGTGCGGGTCCCCGCTCGGCGGCCGCCGGCAGGGTGAAGCGGATGCGGGTGCCCTCCGGGTGCCCGGGTCGAGCCGCATCCGGCCCGGCCGGCCGCGCGCGGGCGGCGGTCACGGCGAGGGGCTCCAGGTGAGGTGGACCACGGCCAGGTCGTCGTCCAGGCCGCCGTGGTCGGCGGCCAGGGCCTCGGCGCGCGCGATCAGGGTGTCGACGAACTCCGAGGCGGGCAGGGTGGCGTGCTGTCTGGCCAGTGCGAGCAGCCCCTCCTCACCGAGCCGGCCCTGATCGGTGCGGCCCTCGAACAGCCCGTCCGTGAAGAGCATCAGCGACTGGCCGGGTCGCAGTTCCAGGCGGCCCTCGGGCCACTCCCCCGCGCCGGGCACCACGCCCAGCGCGGGCCCGCGGGGCGGCTCGGTGTACTCGACGGTGCCCTCCGGGGTCAGGTTGAGCAGTCCGTGGTGGCCGGCCCGCCACACCCGGGCGGTACGGCGGTCGGGGGCGAGGGTGAGGATGGTGGCGGTGGCGAAGATCTCGGGGGCGGCGCGTTCGGCCACCAGCACCTGTTCCAGCAGGGCGAGTTGCCGGGCGCCTTCGACCCCGGTCAGGACCAGGGTGCGCCAGGCGATGCGCAGTCCGACGCCGAGCGCGGCCTCGTCGGGCCCGTGCCCGGAGACGTCCCCGATGAGGGTGTGGACGACGCCCTCGGTGGTCTCCACGACGTCGTAGAAGTCCCCGCCGAGCAGGGAGTCGGCCCGGCCGGGGCGGTAACGGGGCGTGACGGTGACGTCCTTGGTGCGCAGCATGGGCAGCGGGAGCAGTCCGCGCTCCAGGCGGGCGTTCTCCTGGGCCCGCATCTGGCTGGCCCGCAGGGCGAGCGCCGCGCGTTCGGCCTGCTTGCGTTCGACGGCGTAGCGCAGCGCGCGGCCGAGGAGTTCGCCCTCGACGCGCCCCTTGACCAGGTAGTCCTGCGCCCCGGCGGAGAGCGCGGCGAGGCCGGTCCGTTCCTCGGCGAGACCGGTCAGCACGACGACGGCGGCGCGGTCGGTGAGCGACAGCGCCCGGCCGAGGGCGTCGAGGCCCTGGCCGTCGGGCAGGTGCAGGTCGAGCAGGACGCAGTCGGCGGGGCGGGCGGCGAGTTCGGTGCCGGCCTCGGCCAGCGTGCGCACCCAGCGCAGTTCGACGGGCACCCCGCTGTCGGCGACCAGTTCCTCGACGAGCAGCGCGTCCCCCGCGTCGTCCTCGACGAGGAGGACGGACAGCCGGCTGCGCCGGCCGTCGCCCTGTCTGGGGATGACGCCCTCGGGGGGCGTCAGCGTGTTGCCTTCCACATCGTCTCCCCACCCCTGCGGTGCCCCAGGTGGGGCGATGGGATCGTACGCGACCGGCACCCTGGCCGGATGCCCTTTGGGACAGTGCCGATCATCTTCGATCATTGCCGTTTGGCAACAGTAGTCGAACACAACAATTGCACGGAGAGCGCCCCGCCTGCCAACGTCACCGGCGCCGGACGCACGGCGGGGAGCGCGGGCCGGACGGCTACGCGGTGTGGCTGCGGTCGCCGGGGAGCGGCCGTACAGCACCGAGCCCCGTCGCCTCGGCGGCGGAGCGGAACGCGGTCAGCCCCTCCAGCAGCGCGCGCCGGGCACGCTCGGGCATCGCCGCCACGACCGTCGCCAGTTCCTGCTCCCGGCGTTCCCGCAGCTGGGCGAGGAAGGCGGCACCGCGCGGCGTCAGCCACAGGCACACCTCCCGGCGCGAGGTGGGGCTGGTGTCCCGGGTGAGGTACCCCACCGCCTGCAGCCGGTCGCAGAGCCGGCTCACCGCGGGCGGCGCGGCGCCCAGGACGTCGCACAGCGTCCTCAGGTTGATCCCCTCGTTGCCCTCCAGCGCGAACAGCACGCGCAGTTGCGAGGGCGGTACGGGTGGGTCGCCCGCCTCCCGGCCGCGGCCCCACAGCACCTCCAGTGCCTCGACCACGGACGACGCCGCGGCCACGGCGGCGTCCCGCTGCGATCCGGCGGTTGCGGGCAAGGGCACCTCCTCACGGCGCGCCGCCCGCGGGGTACCGCGGGCGAGCGGGTAGACGAAGACAGGACAAGGCGCGCCGAACGGCGCGCCACCACGCTAACCGACCCGCCCCCGGACCAAGAAGGACCGTCGCACCCCGGTGAACCGACACGCCCCGCTCGCCGCCGAACGCGCCCTGCGCGCCGCGCCGCCGCACGCCCTGCCCGCCGCCCTGGCGGAGGTCCTCCGCACGCACTGCGCGGCCCGCTCCGTGGAGATCCTGCTCGCCGACTACGGCCTGGCGGTGCTCCAGCCGGTCTCCGCGCCCGAACCCGCTGAGGCCGCCGTACCCGTCGCGGGAACGCCCGAAGGCCGGTGCTTCGGCGCCCAGGAACCGTTCGCCGAGCCGGCGGGCGAGGACGGCGTGCGCCTCCACCTGCCGGTGAGCGTGCGCGGTGACCGGATCGGCGTGCTGAGGGTCGGCCTCCCCGGCGAACCCGCGCCGGAGGAGGTCCGGGACCTCGCGGAGATCGCGGAGGTCCTCGGCCACCACCTCCTCGTCGCCGACCGGGACACCGACCGCTACCTGCGCGCCCGCCGCCGGGAGCGGCTGACCCTCGCCGCGGAGGTGCAGTGGGAGCTGCTGCCCGGACGGGCGTGCGCCCGCCCCGAGTACGCCCTCGGCGCCCAGCTGGAGCCCGCGTACGACATCCACGGAGACAACTTCGACTGGTCGGCCTCCGCGCGGGACCTCACGCTGACCGTCACCAACGGCATGGGAGAGGGCATCGAGGCCGCCCTGCTGACCAGCCTCACCGTGAACGCACTGCGCAACGCCCGGCGTGCCGGCGTCCCCCTCGCCGACCAGGCGGCGCTCGCGGACCAGGCCGTCTACGCCCGCTACCGGGGCGAACGGTACGTTTCGGTCCTGCTGATGCGCTTCGACCTGGCGACCGGCGCGGCCGAGGTCGTCGAGGCCGGATCGCCGCGCGTGTACCGGCTGCGCGGCTCGGCGGTGGAGACGATCGGCTTCGAGGCGCAGTTCCCCCTGGGCATGTTCGAGGACACCCCGTACGTGCCGCAGCCGTTCGAGGTGCGCTCCGGCGACCGGCTCCTGGTGGTGAGCGACGGCGTGTACGCGACCGCCTCCCCGGGCGGCGAGACGTACGGCGAACGGGCCCTGGCCCGCGCGGCCCTGGCCACCCGGCTGCTTCCGGCCGCGGACGTCCCCGGGGCGATCCTGGCCGAACTGCCGGGTCACCGCGTCCTGCCGGAGGCAGAGGACGACGCGCTGATCGTATGCCTGGACTGGCGGTGAACCGCTGGGAGGAGCTTGCCCGGTGACGGGCGATGGGGAAGACTCTTGCCGAAGGGCAACTGTTTGCCCAGCCAACCTTCGTCCAGGTACGAGAGGGTGACCGGAGCGAGCCCGACGGTCCCAGACGGCCCCGGCCATGCTCCTACCGCATCGTGACGTCTCTCCCGCCTCCGCGCTCACCAGTGGCCCGAGAGCAGGGGTCAGGCACCTCCGCTCGGATCGGGCAACGGGTGCTGCGCGCGCTGATCGAGTCCCTGACCGAGACCGCCGTCGTGGTGTGCGACCGCGCCGGGGTGATCCGTGCCGTGAACGCCGTGGTCACCTCCTGGGCCCCGCACGCGGTGCCCGGCCGCCCGCTCGCCGCTACCGCGCCCGCGTGGCTGACGACGGCGGACGCCTCCGGGGCGTCCACCGCCCACGGCGGCGTGGGGAGCCGGCAGGTCACGGCACGCCGCGCCGACCTCCCGGGCGGGCACCACGCCTGGTACCTCACCGACGTGACGGACGCCCGCAGCGCCGACCGCGAACTACGGCTGGCCCAGGAACGGACGGCGTTCCTGGCCGAGGCGTCCGCCCGGCTGCTCTCCTCGCTCGACCCGCGCAAGTGCCTGGCCGCCACGGCCGAACTGGCCGCCTCGCGGCTCGCCGACGCCGCGGTGGTCGTCACCCCGCCCGACCGGCGGCTGCGGCTGACCCGGGCCGTCGCGGGCCGCCCCGGCGTGGAGGAGTGCGCACCGTCCGCCGATCCCGCCGAGGTGCCGGGGCTGGCGGAGGCGCTGGCCGGGTTCCCCCCGGTGCCGTCCCGCTGGATCGACCCCGCGCAGACCCCGGACTGGGTGGTCCCCGAGGACTTCGGCACCCCGGTGTCGCTGCTGGTGACCCCGCTGCCGGGCAACGGGGTCCCGGCGGGGGCGCTCATCCTGATGCGGCGCCTCGGCGGGCCGTTCACGGTCGAGGAGGAGACCTTCGCCCGGGTCTTCGCCGCCCGGGCCGGCGCCGCGATCTGCGCCTGCGTCCTCTACACCGAGCAGGCGCGCAGCGCCGCCCTGCTCCAGGAGGACCTGCTGCCGCCGCGGCTGAAGCCCCTCAGGGGCACCGAGGTCGCGGGCTCCTACCGGCCGGCCCGCGAGGCGCTGCGCATCGGCGGGGACTTCTACGACGCCTACCCGGCGCTGGACTCCGACGGCGAGAGCACCGTGGTCCTGGGGGACGTGTGCGGCAAGGGCCTGGAGGCCGCCGTCCTCACCGGCAAGATCCGCAACACCCTCAGTGCCCTGCGCCTGGTCGAGACCGACCACGTGCGGCTGCTGACGCTGCTCAACGACGCGCTCCTCAACACCGCGCACACGCGGTTCGCGACCATGGTGCTGGCGGGTGTCACCCCGCTCGGCCACGGCCAGGTGCGGCTGCGGCTCACCGCGGGCGGCCACCCGGCCCCGCTCATCCTGCGGGCCTCCGGCGAGGTGGAGGAGGCCGACACGACCGGCACGCTGATCGGCGCGGTGCCCGACGTACGGGCGACGACCTTCACCACGGTGCTGCAGCCCGGGGAGAGCTGCCTGCTCTACTCGGACGGCGTCACCGAGGCCCGCGGCGGGGTGACGGGCCGTGAGTTCTTCGGCTCGGAGCGCCTGAAGACGACCATGGCCGGGTGTGTCGGCATGCCCGTGGAGGCCCTGGTCGAGCACGTGGAGATGCGCACCACCGAATGGCTCGCCGACCGCCCCCACGACGACATCGCGCTGGTCGGCATGGCCGCCCCGCGCGGCACCGATGGCGACGCGGACCCCGGCTCCCGCCGCCCCGCGGGGTCCTGAGTCCCGCGCGACCAGCGCCGCCGGCCGGATGCTGCACCCGCCGATGGCCGCGGTGGTCCCGGGCGTTCACCGACGGTCGGATCCCTCGACGGGCGCGGCATGCCGTGTGCGGCGGCCCTCCCGGGCCCGCCGCGGACGCCGGCGCGGCCCCGGCTGCGCACCGTGACCGGTCATACTGGTGTCATGACCAGCGCGGCGAGGCAGAGAGCGAGATCCGGCGCATGACGCAGTCCCCCGCCCGGCAGACCGCGCCGGCGGCCGAGGAGCCGCGCCTGACGGTGGACGAGCTCGCGGCACGGTCCGGTACGACGGTCCGCACGATCCGCTTCTACAGCGCCAAGGGCCTGCTGCCGCCGCCGGAACTGGGCACCCGGCGCGTCGGTCTGTACGGGCCGGACCACCTCGCCCGTCTGGCGCTGATCGAGGAACTGCAGCGGCAGGGGCTGACGCTGGCCGCGATCGGCCGCTACCTGGACCAACTGCCGGCCGACATCACCCCCGAGGACCTCGCACTGCACCGGGCGCTGGTGGCGACATGGATGCCGGACGCAGCGGAGGAGCTGGCCCGCGACAGGCTGGAGCAGCGGGCGGGGCGGCCGCTGAGCGGCCATGACCTGGACCGGCTCGCGGCCATGGGCGTCCTGCACCCCACCGGGGACCCCGGTGTGCTGCTGGTGAACCCGGCCCTGCTGCACCTGGGCGTGCGCCTGCTGGACGTGCCGATCCCGCTGGAGACGCTGCTCGCCACCCGGGAGATCGTGCTCAAGCACGCCCGCGCGGTCGCCCACGAGCTGCACCGGCTCTTCCAGCAGGAGGTGTGGCAGCCGTACGTGGCCGGACGCCCGGCGCCGGAGGAGCGGGCCCGGATGCGCAGGCTCACCGACGACCTGCAGCCGATGGTCGTCCAGGCCCTGGTCACCGCCTTCCAGCGGTCGCTCGCCGAGGAACTGCGGGCCACGGCCGCCGGGCTCGGCGACCGGGGGCGCGGAGAGGACTGAGACGACGGTGCCGCGGTCCCCCGGGTGCGGGGGCCGCGGCACCGTCGTACGGGTCAGCCGTCGGTGAAGGTCTCGCCCCGCCCGGCCTTGCGCACCAGCAGCTCCGGCGCCGCGAAGCGCTCGCCGTAGGCGGCCCTCAACTCCTCGGCGCGGGCGAGGAAGCCGGCCGGGCCACCGGGGTAGCCGTTGACGTACTGCAGGACGCCACCGGTCCAGGCGGGGAAGCCGATGCCCAGGATGGAGCCGATGTTGGCGTCGGCGACGGAGGTGAGGACGCCCTCCTCCAGGCAGCGGACGGTGTCCAGCGCCTCGGCGAAGAGCATGCGCTCCTTGAGGTCCTCGAAGGGGACGGCCGCCGCCTCCGGTTTGGTGAAGTGCTCGCGCAGTCCGGGCCACAGGCCCGCCCGCCTGCCGTCCGCGTAGTCGTAGAAGCCGGCGCCCCCGCTGCGCCCGGGGCGGCCGAACTCCTCGACCATGCGGTCGATGACGGCGTCGGCCGGGTGCGGCTGCCAGGTGCCGCCGGCCTCCTCCACCGCGCGCCGTGACTCCTCGCGGATCTTGCGGGGCAGCGTGAGCGTCAGCTCGTCCATCAGGGACAGCACCTTGGCCGGGTAGCCCGCCTGGGCGGCGGCCTGCTCCACGGTCGCGGGGTCGACGCCCTCGCCGACCATGGCGACGCCCTCGTTGATGAAGTGCCCGATGACGCGCGAGGTGAAGAAGCCGCGCGAGTCGTTGACGACGATCGGGGTCTTGCGGATCTGCCGGACCAGGTCGAAGGCCCGGGCGACGGCCTCGTCGCCGGAGCGGGCGCCCTTGATGATCTCGACCAGCGGCATCTTGTCGACCGGCGAGAAGAAGTGCAGGCCGATGAAGTCCCCGCGGCGCTGCACGCCCTCGGCGAGCAGCGTGATGGGCAGGGTGGAGGTGTTGGAGCACAGCAGTGCGTCGGGGGCGACCACGCCCTCGATCTCCTGGAAGACCTTGTGCTTCAGGGCCGGGTCCTCGAAGACCGCCTCGATCACGGCGTCGCAGCCCGCCAGGTCCTGCGGGTCTGCGGTGGGGTGGATCCGGGCGAGCAGCTCGTCCCGCTTCTCCTGGGTGGTGCGGCCCCTGGCCAGGGCCTTGTCGAGCAGTCCCGCGGAGTACGCCTTGCCGCGCTCGGCGGCCTCGGCGGTGACGTCCTTCAGGACGACCTCGATGCCCGCCTTGGCGCAGGAGTAGGCGATGCCCGCGCCCATCATGCCGGCGCCGAGCACGGCCACCTTGGTGACCTTCCGGGCCGGGACGTCCTTGGGGCGGCTGGCACCGGAGTTGACGGCCTGCATGTCGAAGAAGAAGGCCTGGATCATGTTCTTCGCGACCTGGCCGGTCACCAGCTCGGTGAAGTAACGGGCCTCGATCGTGAAGGCGGTGTCGATGTCGACCTGGGCGCCCTCGACGGCCGCGGCCAGGATGTTGCGCTGCGCCGGGTAGGGGGCGCCGGCGAGCTGCTTCCTCAGGTTGGCCGGGAAGGCGGGCAGGTTGGCCGCGAACGCGGGGGTGCTGGGGGTGCCGCCGGGGATGCGGTAGCCCTTGGCGTCCCACGGCTGCGCGGACGCGGGGTGGGCGTCGATGAAGGCGTGCGCCTTGGCGAGCATGTCGTCGTGGTCCGTGGCGACCTCGTGCACCAGCCCGTTCTCCAGCGCGCGCCGCGGGTCGTACTGGTTGCCCTGCAGCAGCACCTTCAGCAGCGCGTCGGTGATGCCCAGCAGCCGCACCGTGCGGACCACCCCGCCGCCGCCGGGGAGTAGGCCGAGGGTCGCCTCGGGCAGGCCGATCTTCGATCCGCGGGCGTCGAGCGCGACGCGGTGGTGGCAGGCCAGCGCGATCTCGTAACCGCCGCCGAGGGCCGCGCCGTTGACGGCGGCGACCACGGGCTTGCCGAGGGTCTCGATGCGGCGCAGGTCGCGCTTGATGCCCATGCCGGCCTCGAAGATCTGCGGGGCGTCCTCGGGACCCGCCTTGATCATGTCCTTGAGGTCGCCGCCGGCGAAGAAGGTCTTCTTGGCGGAGGTGACGATGACGCCGCGGACCGAGTCGCGTTCCGCCTCCAGGCGGTCGGCGACGGCCCGCAGGGACTCCCTGAAGGCCTGGTTCATGGTGTTGGCGGACTGGTTCGGGTCGTCGAGGACGAGGGTGACGACCCCGGTCCCGTCCTGTTCCCAGCGGATGGTGGTGTTCGTCGGAAGAGCGGTCATGTTCGGTCGGCTCCGTTGCGGGGTGCGGGACAGGAGGTCAGAGACGCTCGACGACGGTGGCGATGCCCATGCCGCCGCCGACGCACAGCGTGGCGAGTCCGTACCGCTGGTCGCGGCGCTCCAGTTCGTCGATCAGGGTGCCCAGGATCATGGCGCCGGTGGCGCCGAGCGGGTGGCCGAGCGCGATGGCGCCGCCGTTGACGTTGACCTTGTCGTGGCTCAGGCCCATCTCGCGCATGAAGCGCAGGACGACGGCGGCGAAGGCCTCGTTGATCTCGACGAGGTCGATGTCGTCGACGGTCAGCCCGGCCTTGGCGAGCGCCTTGCGGCAGGCGGGGGCGGGGCCGGTGAGCATGATGGTGGGGTCGGAGCCGGAGACCGCGGCGGAGACGATGCGGGCGCGCGGGGCCAGGCCGAAGCGCTCGCCCGTCTCGCGGTTGCCGATGGCGACCAGGGCGGCGCCGTCCACGATGCCGGAGGAGTTGCCCGCGTGGTGGACGTGGTCGATCTTCTCGACCCAGTGGTACTTCTGCAGCGCGACGGCGTCGAACCCGCCGGCCTCGCCGATCGTGGCGAAGGAGGGCTTCAGCCCGGCCAGGCTCTCCGCGGTGGTGCCGGGCCGGATGTGCTCGTCGCGGTCGAGGACGACCAGGCCGTTGCGGTCGACGACGGGGACGACGGAGCGGTCGAAACGCCCCTCCTTCCAGGCCTCGACGGCGCGCGCCTGCGACTCGGCGGCGTAGGAGTCGACGTCGTGGCGGCTGAAGCCCTCGATGGTGGCGATGAGGTCGGCGCCGACGCCCTGGGGCACGAAGCCCGTGGTGTAGCTGGTCATGGGGTCCATGGCCCAGGCCCCGCCGTCGGAGCCCATGGGGACGCGGGACATCGACTCGACGCCGCCCGCGAGCACCAGGTCCTCCCAGCCGGAACGCACCTTGGCGGCGGCCATGTTGACGGCCTCCAGTCCGGAGGCGCAGAAGCGGTTCTCCTGAACGCCCGCCACGGTCTCGGGCAGCCCGGCGGCGATGGCGGCGGTCTTGGCGATGTCGGAGCCCTGGTCGCCGATCGGGGTCACGACGCCGAGCACGATGTCGTCGATCGCGGCCGGGTCGAGGCCCGGCAGGCGGCGGCGCAGTTCGTCGATGAGCCCGGTGACCAGGTCGATGGGCTTGGTGCCGTGCAGGGAGCCGTTGGCCTTTCCGCGCCCGCGCGGGGTGCGGATGGCCTCGTAGACGTAGGCGTCGGTGCTCAACGTCGGGTGCCTTTCGATGAGGGTGTCGGTGGGGATGCGGGTGGGGATGCCGGTGGGGGTGACGGGCGGGGATGGGGCCGGATCAGCCGAGCAGCGAACGGCCGATGATCTCCTTCATGATCTCCGTGGTGCCGCCGTAGATGGTCTGGATGCGTCCGTCGGTGAAGGCCTTGGCGATCGGGAACTCGCTCATGTAGCCGTAGCCGCCGTGCAGTTGCAGACAGCGGTCGGTGACCCGCTTCTGCAGTTCCGTCGCCCACCATTTGGCCATCGACGCGTGCACCGCGTCGAGGCGGCCCGCCGCGTGCTCGCCGATGCAGCGGTCGACGAAGGTGCGCGTGACGGCGCATTCGGTGGCCATCTCGGCGATCTCGAACCGTATGTGCTGGAGCCGGGCGAGCGGCCGGCCGAAGGCCTCGCGCTCCTTGACGTAGGTGGTGGTGAGGTCCAGCAGGTGCTCGGCGGCGGCCGCCGCGGCGACGGCGATCGTGAGCCGCTCCTGGGCGAGGTTGGCCATCAGGTGGAAGAAGGCCTGGTTCTCGGTGCCGAGCAGGTTCTCCTTGGGCACCCGTACGTCGTGGAAGAAGAGCTCGGCGGTGTCCTGGGCCTTCTGGCCGATCTTGTCCAGGTTGCGGCCGCGTTCGAAGCCGGGCATGCCGCGCTCCACGACGAGGAGGCTCAGCCCGCGCGCACCGCCTTCGGGGGTGGTGCGCGCGACGACCACGACGAGGTCGGCGAGGATCCCGTTGGAGATGAAGGTCTTGGAGCCGTTGAGGACGTAGGCGTCGCCCGCGTCGGTGGCGGTGGTGCGGATGCCCTGCAGGTCGGAGCCCGCACCGGGCTCGGTCATGGCGATGGCCGTGATGGTCTCGCCGCTGCAGAAGCCGGGCAGCCAGCGCCGTTTCTGCTCCTCGGTGGCCAGTCCGGTCAGGTACGGGCCGATGACGTCGTTGTGCAGGCCGAGGGCGAGCCCGTGTGCCCCGGCGCGGGCGAACTCCTCCGCCAGCACGACCGCGTAGCGGAAGTCGTCGCTGCCCCCGCCGCCGTACTCCTCGGGGACGGCCGGGCCGAGCAGGCCCTGGCGGCCGGCGGCGAGCCAGGCCTCGCGGTCGACGATGCCGGCCTTCTCCCAGCGCTCGTGGTGCGGCAGCACCTCCTTGGCGAGGAAGGTCCGCACGGTCTCCCGGAACGCCTCGTGCTCGGCCGTGAAGAGGTCGCGCTGCATGCTTGTGCCTGCCTTCCGCCGGTGGCCCGGCTACGGGAGCCGGTCCCCGGCCTGCTCGACGAGGGTGGTGCTGGGCGGCGCGGCCCCTGGGGCGGGCGCCGGCAGGTCCCAGTCGCGGGCGACCTCGGCCGTGTGCGCGCCGGGCATCGCGGGCGGCCGGCGCAGCACGCCGGGGGTGGCGGAGAAGCGCGGGGCGGGAGCGGGCTGGGTGGTGCCGCCGGCGTCGGCGAAGGTGCCGCGGGCGGCCAGGTGGGGGTGGGCCGCGGCCTCCGCCAGCGACAGCACCGGCGCCGTGCAGGCGTCGCTGTCCTCGAAGACCTCCGTCCACTCCTGGCGGGTACGGGACTTGAAGCGGGCCGCGATCACGGCGCGCAGCTCGTCCCAGCGTCCGAGGTCGCCCCGGTCCGGCGCGTCCTGGGGGAGGTCGAGCAGCCGGGCGAACTCCGCGTAGAAGGCGGGTTCCAGGGCGCCGACGGCCATCCAGCCGCCGTCGGCGGTCTCGTAGACGGCGTAGTAGGGGCAGCCGCCGTCCAGCAGGTTGGCGCCGCGCCGGTCCTGCCAGCCGCCGGCGGCGACCATGCCGCGGATCATCGCGCCGAGGTGGGCGACGCCGTCGACGATGGCCGCGTCGACGACCTGTCCGGTGCCGGTGGCGCGGGCGTGGTGCAGGGCCGCGAGGACGCCGGTGACGAGGTAGAGGGAGCCGCCCGCGTAGTCGCCGAGCAGGTTGGCCGGGATGGCGGGCGGTCCGTCGCCGGAGCCGATCATCCCGAGGGCCCCGGCGACGGCGATGTAGCCGATGTCGTGCCCGGCGCGCGGGGCGAGCGGCCCGTCCTGGCCCCAGCCGGTCATCCGGCCGTAGACGAGGCGGGGGTTGCGGGCGTGGCAGTCGGCGGGACCGACGCCGAGGCGTTCGGCGACGCCGGGGCGGTTGCCCTCCAGCAGGATGTCGGCGCGGGCGGCGAGGTCCAGGACCAGCCGGGCGCCCTCCTCGCTCTTGAGGTCGGCGACCACGGAGCGTTTGTTGCGGTTGGTGACGTCGTGCGCCGGGTCGATGCCGAGCCGTGAGCCACCGGGCCGGTCGACGCGGACGACGTCGGCGCCGAGGTCGCCGAGCAGCATGGCGGCGAACGGGGCCGGCCCGATGCCGGCCAGCTCCACCACGCGCACACCGGCGAGCGGCCCGCCGGCGGAGGCCGCTTCCCCGGGTCGCGTTCCCGCCTCGGTCATCGGGGGCCTCCGGCTTCGCAACGAGCATGACAGTATTGCTGTAACACTGGCGATGCTATGGATGCGCGATGCCGTTGACAAGGGCGGCAGCCCCGGCGGGCCGCGGTTCGTGTGAGGATCACCGCCATGGAGGAGGCACAGTGGCACAGGTGACGGACGTGGCGCCGCCGGACGACGCCGTACGGGTGAGGGAGCTCTGGCAGGGCCTGGGCCTGCCGGGGATCGTGGACGTGCACACGCACTTCATGCCGGACCGCGTGCTGGCCAAGGTCTGGGCGTACTTCGACTCCGCCGGCCCGCTCACGGGCCGGCCGTGGCCCATCGCGTACCGCACCGACGAGGACGCGCGGGTGGCCACGCTCCGGGCGTTCGGGGTGCGCGCCTTCACCTCGATGCTCTACCCGCACAAGCCTGCGATGGCCGCCTGGCTGAACTCCTGGGCCGCCGGCTTCGCCGCCCGGACGCCCGACTGCCTGCACACGGCGACCTTCTTCCCGGAGCCGCAGGCGCCGGGCTACGTCCGGCAGGCGCTGGAGGCGGGCGCCCGGGTCTTCAAGTGCCACGTCCAGGTCGGGGCCTTCGACCCCAACGACCCGCTGCTCGACCCCGTCTGGGGGCTGCTCGCGGACAGCGGCGTCCCCGTCGTCACCCACTGCGGGTCGGGCCCCGTCCCCGGCCGCCACACCGGTCCCGGCCCGATCGCGCGGCTGCTGGCCCGGCACCCCCGGCTGCGGCTGGTCGTCGCCCACATGGGGATGCCCGAGTACGGGGCGTTCCTGGACCTCGCCGGGCGGTACGAGGGCGTGCACCTGGACACGACGATGGCCTTCACGGACTTCAGCGAGGCCGCGGCGCCCTTCCCGCCCCCGGAGCGCAAGCGGCTGGCCGACCTCGGGGAGCGCGTCCTGTTCGGCAGCGACTTCCCCAACATCCCGTACGCGTACCCGCACGCCCTGGAGGCGCTGACGCGGCTGGAGCTGGGCGACGCGTGGACGCGGGGCGTCCTGCACGGCAACGCCGTCCGGCTGTTCGGGCTCGCCGGGTGACGCCGCCCCTGCGGCCCGGCGGCCCCGAAGCGCTCACCACGGCGCGGCTGGTCCTCGAACCGCTGCGGGTCGAGCACGCCGAGGAGATGGCCGCCGTGCTCGGCGACCCCCGGCTCCACGAGTTCACCGGTGGCGCTCCGTACGACGCACCGGGCCTGCGCGCCCGCTACGCCCGCCTGGTCGCCGGCTCCGGGGACCCGAGCGTGTCCTGGTGGAACTGGGTGGTCCGGCTCCGCGCGGACGACCGCCTCGCGGGCACCGTGCAGGCGACGGTGGCGTGGGACACGCCGGACGGCACGGTCGCGGAGGTCGCGTGGGTGGTCGGCACCCCCTGGCAGGGCCGGGGCATCGCCACCGAGGCGGCCGTCGCCCTCGTCACCTGGCTCGCCGTGCTCCCCGTGGACCGCGTCGTCGCCCACGTCCACCCCGGGCACCGGGCGTCCGGGGCGGTCGCCGCGGCGGCGGGCCTGGCCGCCACGTCCCTCGTCGTGGACGGCGAGACCCGCTGGCAGCGCGACGTCACCCCGCGATCCGACGCGACACGGGGCTGACCCACTCGGCGGGTGCTGCCGGGCCGCCGGGCCCGTGCGGCGGCCCGTGCGGCGCTCCGACGGAAGGGGGCGCGGCGCCGGGACGGCTGAGGCAGCAGGGTGGCGGTCACGGCCGTACCGCATGCAGGGCGCCCCAGGCGCCTCGGGCAGGCTCATCGGGAGCGGGCGAAGGGGCTCCCCGCTCACCGCAGTCCGGAACGACGACACCGGCGGGCGGCCACGGACGCCATTGCAGCCGTCGGCCGCCGGCGTGATGAAGGATGTCCCCGCCCGGAACATCCCGCTACGTCCCGCCGCACGCCACCGGAGGTACCCCGCATGGCGCCACGTCCGCACTGGCTCTTCGGCGACCAGCTGGGGCCGCACTTCCTCGACCCCGGCGTCCCCGTGGTGATGATCGAGGCGCGCTCGGCGTTCGCCCGACGCCGCTCGCACCGGGCCAAGGCCCATCTCCTGCTGTCCGCGATGCGGCACCGGGCGGCGGAACTCGGCGACCGCGTGCGCTACGTGCGGGCAGGGACCTACCGCGAGGGGCTGCGCGAGGCGGTCGGCGACGCAGGCGTGACCGTGTGCCGGCCGAGCTCCCGGGCCGCGCTGAGGCTGGTGGAGTCGCTGGACCGGGTCGAGGTGCTGCCGGACCGCGCGTTCCTGGTGCCGCGTGAGGACTTCGCCGGGTGGCTGGAGGGCCGCTCCGGCGGACGCCTGCTGCTGGAGGACTTCTACCGCTGGGTGCGCCGCTCCCACGACCTGCTGATGGACGGCGGCGAACCGGCCGGCGGGCGCTGGAACCTGGACCACGACAACCGGGAGCCGCCGCCGCGCGACCGGGACGACCTCGGGGTGCCGCCGCCCTGGCGGCCGCACGAGGACGAGATCGACGAGGAGGTCCGGCGCGACCTGGACCGCTGGGAGCGCGAGGGCCGGGTCCGCTTCGTGGGACGCGACGGCCCCCGCATGTTCCCCGCGACCCGGCGCGAGGCCCTGTCGGCGCTCCGCGCCTTCGTCGCGCACCGGCTGCCGGAGTTCGGGCGGTACGAGGACGCCATGCTCGCCGGGGACCCGGTGATGAGCCACAGCCTGCTCTCCGCCCCCCTGAACCTGGGGCTGTTGCACCCCGCCGAGTGCGTCGAGCGGGCGGAGCGCGCCCTGCGGTCCGGTGAGGCGCCGCTGAACAGCGTGGAGGGCTTCGTCCGGCAGGTCGCCGGATGGCGCGAGTACGTACAGCAGTTGTACTGGCACTTCGGCGCCGGCTACCGGCACCGCAACGAACTGCGCCACCACACGCGGCTGCCGCGCTGGTTCCTGGAACTGGACGCGGAAGCGGTGCGGGCGCGCTGCCTGTCGACGGTGCTGGCCCAGGTCCGTGACACGGGGTGGACCCACCACATCCCCCGGCTGATGGTGCTGGGCAGTCACGCCCTCCAACACGGCTGGGACCCGGCGGAGTTGACGGACTGGTTCCACCGCTGCTTCGTCGACGGCCACGACTGGGTGATGGCGCCGAACGTGGTCGGGATGTCCCAGTACGCGGACGGCGGGCTGATGACGACCAAGCCGTACACCTCGGCGGGCGCCTACATCCACCGCATGAGCGACCTGTGCGACGGCTGCGCCTACCGGCCCGCCGAACGGACGGGCGAGCGCGCCTGCCCGTACACGACCGGCTACTGGTCCTTCGTGCACCGGCACCGGGACCTGCTCGCCGCCAACCACCGTACGGCGAGGGCGGTTCGGGGGCTGGAGCGGCTGGGGAACCTGCCCGAGGTACTGGCCCTGGAGGAGGAGCGCGGACAACGAACTCCGTGACGGTGCGCAACCTCCGCCGTGCAGGGGGTACGCGAACACCGGTGCCCCTTGGCGATACCTACGAAAGAGAGTCACTTCGTCACTCTGCGTAGCGAACTCAATGCACTTCAGGCACGTATAGTTACCTGCGTCACACCAGTAACAGGGAACGGTTCGGGGGCCCACGTGAGTCTCATACGTAGGGCCGCAGTTGGGCACTGGAGCTGGTTGCTGCCCGACGCGCAGGAGTAGTGAGGAGAAGCCATGCGACCGTTCGCGCTGATTCATGCCCGGCCGGCCACACCCGAAACATTCGTAGCGCCGTACACCTACGATTCCGCCCTGCAGCTGAACGTGCTCCCCGACGGACGCCCCGTCATCACCGACCGCGCGCTGCTGCTCGCCACGGCCGCCACCGTCTCCACCGCAGGCTCCAAGACGCACTTCGACGACTGAGCACCCCGAACCCGATGACCGTCCTGATCCTCACCTCCCCCGAGGACGTGACAGCCGACCTGGTGGTGGCCGCGCTGCACGACCGCGGGACGCCGGTGGTCCGCCTGGACCCTGCGGACCTGCCCGGCGAGGTGTCCATGTCCGCCGAGTACGTACGCGGTGACGTACGCGGGTACCTGTCGGTCCAGGAGCGCATGGTGAGCATGGACAGCGTGCGCTCGATCTGGATCCGAAGACCCGGCACACCCGGCGCGGGCGCGGCGGAGCAGTCCGCGTGGCTGACCGCCGAGGCCGGCGGAGCACTGTACGGGGCGCTGCGCTGCGTGCGGGCCCGGTGGATGAACCACCCGGGCGCCGCGGCGCAGGCCCGTTACAAGCCGTGGCAGTTGTTCACCGCGCACCACTGCGGGTTCGCGGTCCCCGCCACGCTCATCACCACCTTCCCGCAGGCGGCACGGGAGTTCGCCGAGCAGCATCCGCAGCTGGTGGTCAAGTCGGTCTCCGGCACGCATCCGGGCGATCCGCCGATGGCGCTGCCGACCACGCTGGTCGCCCCGGACGCCGACTTCTCCGCGGTGGCCGCCGGCCCGACGCTGCTGCAGCAGTACATACCCAAGGCCGCCGACATCCGGCTGACCTGCGTGGGGACGGGGCTGTTCGCGGCCCGCAAGAAGTCCGGCCCCGACCAGGTCGACGGCCGGTTCGGCAGCCCCGAGGACGCCGACTGGGAGCCCGTCGAGCCGCCGGCGCGCATCGTGCGCTCGGTGCGGGAGTACATGGCCGCGGCCGGACTCGCCTACGGCGCCTTCGACTTCGCCGAGGACACCGACGGGACCTGGTGGTTCCTGGAGTGCAACCAGGGCGGGCAGTTCGGCTTCGTCGAGCTGGCGACGGGGCAGCCCATCACCGCGGCCATCGCCGACTGGCTGGCCGGCTGTCAGGACTCCCGTACGCCCCACGGGACGCCGTAGGAGGTCAGCAGGTCGAGGAACGGACGCGGCGCGAAGGCCTCCGGGCCGAGGACCCCGCTGCCCGCCCAGGAGCCCGCGGCCATCAGTTCCAGGGCCACGACGGGGTTGACGGCCGTCTGCCAGACGACGGCCTGCGAGCCGTACTCGCGCATCGACCACTGGTTGTCGACGACGTGGTACAGGTACACCTCGCGCGCCCGGCCGTCCTTCGTCCCCTTGACCCACGTCCCGGCGCAGGTCTTGCCGTGCATGCGCTCGCCCAGCGTCGCCGGGTCCGGCAGGCAGGCGGCCACCACGTCCCGCGGGCTGACCCGGGCCGCTCCCAGGTCGCTGCCCACCGCGACGGGTTCGGTGCGGTCCAGGCCCAGCTGATGGAGGGTCCTGAGGGTGCCGATGAACTCCTCCCCCAGGCCGTACTTGAAGGTGACGCGCCCCGCGTCGACCCAGCGCGGCATCAGCAGCACCTCCTCGTGCTCGACGTTCACGCAGCTGACGGGGCCGATGCCCTCGGGGAAGACGAAGACCTCGGGCTCGCTGAAGGGCGGGGTCGTGAACCAGCCGCGTCCGGCCTCGTAGACCACCGGCGGGTTGAGGCACTCCTCGATGGTGGTCCAGATGCTGAACGACGGAGCGAAGTCGTAGCCGTCGATGGTGAGGTTCGCGCCGTCGCGCACCCCGATCTCCTCGATCGCGTCGAACAGCTCGTCGGCGGCGTAGCGGGCGAAGACGTCCGACAGGCCCGGCTCCACGCCCATCCCGACCAGGGCCAGCCGTCCGGCCCCCTCCCACTCGGCGGCCCGCTCGAACTGCTCGTCGCCGAGCTTGACCCCGCATTCCTGATGGGGGCGCTCGGGGTGGGGGCGGGACAGCGACATCGCCATGTCGAGGTAGTCGGCACCGGCGGCGAGGGCGGCACCGAACAGGGGCATCACGAAGCGCGGGTCGGTGGCGTTGAGCAGGACGTCGCAGCGCCGCTCGGCGAGCAGCGCGGTGACCGCGGCCTCGTCGGAGGCGTCGACGCGGGCGGCGGAGAACCGGCCCGTCCCGTCGTCCGCGGCCGCGACGGCGGCCTCGGCGCGGGCGAGGTCCCGGTCGGCGACGACCATGGCCTCGAAGAACGAGCGGCGGGCGGCGATCCGGGTGATGGCGGTGCCCACCCCGCCGGCTCCCACGAGCAGTACACGCATGGCTGACAAGTCTCCGTTTCCGAGGCGGAGGCGCCTCTGCCCAGGGATGAAACGCCGCCGCGCGACGTATGGTCAATGGCGTTGGCATAAGGCCGCAGGCGGGAAGGAGGGGCCGCGTGCCCAAGAAGGTCGTCCAGGAGGCGGCACGGCGGCGCCGCCGCCCCACCAGGAGCGGGGCCGTGCTCTCGCACCGGCTGATCGTCGACACCGCGCTGCGGATGCTGCGCGAGCACGGCTCCGCCGGGCTGACCGTGCGCCGGCTGGGCACCGCGCTCGGCGCCGACCCGAGCACGCTGTACCGCTACTTCCGCGGCATGGACGACCTCACCCTGGCCATCGCGGACGACCTGATGGGCCGGGCCGTGGAGGGCTGGCGGTCCACCGGCACCTGGCGCGCCGACCTGCGCGACCTGGGGCTGCGCATCCACACCGCGTACCTCGCCCATCCGCAGGCGGCGGTGCTCACCGCCAGCCGGGTCTCCGGCCGCGCCCACGAGACCGCTGCCGACGAGACCGTCCTGGGCATCCTGCGCACCGCCGGTTTCCCCGACCCCGCCGCGGTCGCGATCTACCAGGCCTTCATCGACCAGGCCCTGGCCTTCGCCGCGCTGGACGCGGCGACCCTGGCCCTCCCCGAGGCCGCCCGGTCCGCCGACCGGGACGTGTGGCGGGAGACGTACGCGCGCCTCCCGGCGCGGACCCACCCGCACATCGCGGCCACCGCCGGCCTGCTGGTCGACCGCATGAACCGCAGCGCCTACCCCACCGCCCTCGACATGCTCCTGGACAGCGCCGCGGCCCGGCTGACGGCGTCACGGGAAGCCTGAGGGCTCACCTGCCGTTCACCTCTCTGCGCATACTTGAAGGCCGGACCCGCCCGTGACCTGCGCGGGTCCGGGTTCGCCGGGGCGCCCGTCGAGCCCTCCGCCGGCGTCGCACTGCCCGCCCGGCATGACCGCACAACCGTGAGAGGAGCGTGAGCTCCGGCGCTCGCCGCCGGTTCGCACGCGGCCGTATGGAGTACGACGTATGAAGCACCGCCGGACGGACCGAGCCCCCGCGACGACGCCCCGGTGGCGGTTGTTGGTGCCGTGCCTCGCGGTCCTCGGGGTCTGCGCCGGCGCGCTGTGCGCGGTGCCCGCCCTACAGAACGCTCACGAGCGGGCGGTCCCCGCGGCCGGCCGGCACGGGCCGGCCGCCTCCGCCCTGCGGCCCTCGGCGCCCCCACGGACGCCGACGGCGACGCCGACCCTGACCCGGGTGCCGGAGCACGGCGACGGCAGGTTCACCAAGGCCCCCGGCAGCCGGCGGACCATCGGGCACGGCACCCCGCTGCTGTACGGCGTGGAGGTCGAGGACGGCACCGGGTTCTCCGCCGCCTCGGTCGCCGCGCAGGTCGACCGCATACTCGCCGACAAGCGCGGCTGGACGACGGCCGGCGCCGCCTTCCGGCGGGTCTCCGCGCCGCCGTACGACTTCCTCGTGCGGCTGGCCACCCCGGACACCACGGACGCCCTGTGCGCGAAGTACGGCCTGGACACCGGCGGCGAGGTCAACTGCAGCGGCGGCAAGGACGTCGTGGTCAACCTCAAGCGCTGGGTGCTGCTGAGCCCGTACTACAAGGGCCGTCCGGCCGAGTACCGCGCCCTGATCGTCAACCACGAGGTCGGCCACCGTCTCGGCCGCGGCCACCGCGGCTGCCCTGGTCCCGGGCGGCCCGCCCCGGCGATGATGCAGCAGATCAAGGGCCTGCACGGCTGCGTCGCCAACGCCTGGCCGTACGACCGGCACGGCGAGATGATCACCGGCCCCGCCGTCCCGTGACGGGCGACCGCGCCGCGCCCGGGCCGGGCCCCGCGGCCCGGCCGCCAGATGACCGCGACGCCGCACGCCGGCTCCCCGGGCGGCCCCGCCCGTCCGGGTAGGGTCGGGACGGTGCCACCGGAACCGGAGGGGCTCTTCCCGCTCGACGACGTCCTGCCCCCGCGGCACACGGCGGCGGGCGGCGCGTCCTTCCGCGACTCCCCCGCCGCCGCACGTCTGCTGGACGTCCGCACCGTCTACGCGGAGCCGGGGGCGGCCGCGTCCCCGCGGGGGCGGGAGATCCTCGCCCGCTTCCCGGACGCCGTCGTCGTCGAGGTGCCGTCGCACTGGCGGATCCCGGGCCTGCACGGCAACGAGGGCAACGCCGCGCGCTGGGTGCGGGTGAAGACGCGGACCCTGGTCCTCGGGGTGAAGAAGACGCTCACCGTCCGCCCCAACGGCCGCTCGGCCGACTGGATCGCGCCCGGCGCCTCCAACGGCTGTGCCATGGCCTGCGCCTACTGCTACGTCCCGCGCCGCAAGGGCTACGCCAACCCGGTCACCACCTTCACCAACATCGACCGCGTCATCGGCCGCATCGCGCGGCACGTCGCGGAGCAGGGCCGCAAGCCCGCGCCGAACCAGTGCGACCCGCGGGCGTGGGTGTACGACGTCGGCGAGAACGGCGACTGCTCGGTGGACGCCCTGATCAGCGACAACACCGCCGACCTCGTAGCGGCCTTCCGGCGGTGGCCCACGGCGAAGGCCTCCTTCGCGACCAAGTTCGTCAACCCCGACCTGCTGCGGCTCGACCCCCGGGGACGCACGAGGATCCGCTTCTCGCTGATGCCGCCCGAGGACTCCCGGCTGCTGGACATCCGCACCAGCCCGGTGGCCGAACGGATCGCCGCCGCGGGCGACTTCCTGGAGGCCGGGTACGAGGTGCACCTCAACCTGTCGCCGGTCGTCGTGCGTCCCGGCTGGCAGACCGCGTGGGCGGAGCTGTTCCGGCACCTGGACGACGTCCTTCCGGCGGCGGTGAAGGCCCAGGCCGCGGCCGAGGTGATCATGCTCACCCACAACGCCGGGCTGCACGAGGTCAACCTGGGCTGGCACCCCCGGGCCGAGGAACTGCTGTGGCGCCCCGCGCTGCAGGAGCCGAAGCACTCGCAGAACGGGGACCTGAACGTGCGCTACCGCGCCGCGGAGAAGGCCGCGTCCGTACGCCGGCTGCTGGCGCTCGCCGCGCAGCACGCGCCGTGGCTCCGCATCCGCTACGCCTTCTGAGGCTTCCTCCGGAAGTTCTGCGGGAGTTCCCGTCCACGACGTGACACAAGCCACGTACGAAACCGTTTCGTTTCGATGAGCTCCAACCCTATGCTCAGACGAGTACGAAACCGTTTCGTTTAGGAGGGAGAGGGCCATGCCGGCACCGGTCACCGCCCGCCGTGGCAGCCGCCTCACCCCGGAACGCGAGGCCGCGGTCTACACGAGCACCCTCGACCTGCTCCGCGAGGTCGGCTACGAGGCCCTGACCATGGACGCCGTCGCCGCTCGCTGCCACTGCAGCAAGGCCACCCTGTACCGCCAGTGGGGCGGCAAGGCCGAGTTGGTCGCCATGGCACTGCGGCACGAGAAGCCCGTCAGCGCCGGGGACCTCGACACCGGGAGCCTCCGCGGCGACCTGCGCGCCCTGCTGACCCTCGAGGACGACCGGCGGCTGGAGCGCGACTGCGCGCTCATGCGCGGTCTGGCCATGGCCCTGCACGCCCATCCCGACCTGCTGCACGCCCTGCGCGAGGTCATGGTCCAGCCGGAGCGCTCGGGCCTGGACACCCTGCTGCGGCGCGCCGTCGACCGCGGGGAGATCAGCGCGGACAACCCGGCGATCCCCTACCTCGTGCAGATGCTGCTGGGCGCCTTCGCCACCCGGCACGTGCTCGAGGGCGTCCCGCCCACCCAGAGGTACCTGCTGGCCTTCCTCGACGCGGTGATCCTGCCCGCGCTCGGCGTCCGCCCCGGACCCGTCCCCGCGCCCGCTCCCTGACGGCACCCCTCCTCCACCGACCCACGAACCCGACAGGGAGTACGCCCCCGTGGCCACATTCCTCCACCGAACCGGCCGGTTCGCCTTCCGGCGACGGCACTTCGTCGTCCTGATCTGGGTGGCGCTGCTCGCCCTCGCCGGTGTCGGCGCCGCCAACGCGCCCGCCGCGGGCAGCTCCTCCTTCTCCGTGCCCGGCACCGAGTCCCAGAAGGCCTTCGACCTGCTCGACCAGCGCTTCCCCGGCACCGGCTCCGACGGCGCGACCGCCCGCGTGGTCTTCAAGGCCCCCGTCGGCGGGAAGATGACGCAGAGCGCCAACAAGAAGGCCGTCCGGCAGGTCGTGGACGAGCTGCGGCAGGGCGCCGAGGTCGCCTCCGTCGACGACCCGTACACGGCCGGGGCCGTGAGCGAGGACCGGACCGTCGCCTACGTCCGCGTGGCGTACGAGGTCCCCGGCATGGAGCTGCGGGACTCCTCCCGCGAGGAACTGGAGACCGCCGCCGCGCACGCCCGCGACAAGGGGCTGACGGTGGAGATCGGCGGTGACGCGCTCCAGACGAGCCCGGAGACCGGGTCCACCGAGGTGATCGGCATCGCCGTCGCCGCCGTCGTCCTGGTGATCACCTTCGGTTCGCTGGTCTCCGCCGGGCTGCCCCTGGTCACGGCGCTGATCGGCGTCGGGATCGGCGTCAGCTCCATCACCGCGCTCGCCAGCGCCCTCGACCTGGGGTCCACCACCTCGATCCTGGCGATGATGATCGGCCTGGCCGTGGGCATCGACTACGCCCTGTTCATCGTGTCCCGCTTCCGTGCCGAGCTCGCCGAGGGGCGGCAGGGCGAGGAGGCGGCCGGCCGCGCCGTGGGCACCGCGGGGTCCGCCGTGGTCTTCGCCGGGCTGACCGTCGTGATCGCGCTGGTGGGGCTGTCGGTCGTCAACATCCCGATGCTGACGAAGATGGGCGTGGCCGCCGCCGGCACGGTCGTCATCGCCGTCCTCATCGCCCTCACCCTGGTGCCCGCCCTCATCGGCTTCGCCGGCCGGCGCGTCCGGCCGGCGGACGCCGGAGGCCTGTTCCGCCGCCGCGACGGGAACGCGCACCACGCCCACCGCAGGGCCCGCACGGAACGGCCCAACATGGGCACCCGCTGGGCCCGGTTCGTCATCCGGCGGCCCGTCGCCGTCCTGCTCGTCTGCGTCGCGGCGCTCGGCGCGGTGGCCGTGCCCGCCGCGTCGATCGAACTCGGCCTCGGCGACGACGGCTCCCAGCCCGTCTCGACGACCCAGCGCCGGGCGTACGACCTGCTGTCGGAGGGCTTCGGCCCCGGTTTCAACGGGCCGCTCGTCGTGGTCGCCGACGTCAAGGGCGCCGTCGACCCCCGGGGTGCGGTCCGGGAGGCCACCGCGGACATCAAGGGCCTCGACGACGTGGCGGCCGTGACCCCGGCGACGTTCAACAAGGCCGGGGACACCGCGATCATCAACGTGGTGCCCGCGTCCAAGCCGAGCAGCGCCGAGACCGAGGACCTGGTCAAGGCGATCCGTACCACGGGGGACGGGATCACCGAGCGCACCGGTGCCAAGGTCTCCGTCACCGGCACCACGGCGCTGAACATCGACACCTCGCAGAAGCTCACCGACGCGCTGCTGCCCTACCTGGCGCTCGTCGTCGGCCTCGCCTTCGTGCTGCTGATCGTCGTGTTCCGCTCGGTGCTCGTGCCGCTGAAGGCCGCCGTCGGCTTCCTGCTCTCGGTCGCCGCCGCCCTCGGCGCGGTCGTCGCGGTCTTCCAGTGGGGCTGGCTCGCCTCTCTCCTGGGCGTCGAGCAGACCGGCCCGATCATGTCGATGATGCCGATCTTCCTGGTGGGGGTGGTCTTCGGCCTCGCCATGGACTACGAGGTCTTCCTGGTCACCCGCATCCGCGAGGCCCACGTCCACGGCGAGCGGCCCGGTCAGGCCATCGTCACCGGGTTCCGGCACGGTGCCCGGGTGGTCACCGCCGCCGCGATCATCATGATCGCCGTCTTCGCCGGGTTCATCGGCTCCGGCGAGGCGATGATCAAGTCGATCGGGTTTGGTCTGGCGACCGCCGTCTTCTTCGACGCGTTCGTCGTCCGGATGGCCATCGTCCCCGCGGTGCTCGCGCTGCTGGGCCGCCGGGCCTGGTGGCTCCCGTCCTGGCTGGACCGGATCCTGCCGAACGTCGACGTCGAGGGCGAGGGGCTGCGCCCCGTGCCCGCCGCGGACGCGGCGGAACCGTCCGGTGCGGCGGGGGAACCTGAACCGGCCCGCGCCTGACCCGACGCCCCGACCCCGCGCCCTCCCGGCGCGTTCCCCCGGCCCCGCCGCGCCCCCGCGGCGGGGCCGGGGGCCTGGTGGGTAGCGTGGGACGCGGGCCCTGCGACCGCCGTAGGGCCGTGAAGGGACGGCGCACGGTGCAGCAGGAATCGGCGGACTTCCCCGCCCTGTCCACGCCCGGTGCCGGGAACCTGGCCGCGCTCGACGAACGGCTGACCGGCTGCCGGGCCTGCCCGCGGCTGGTCGCCTGGCGCGAGGAGACCGCCCGGGTCCGGCGCCGCGCCTACGCCGGATGGGAGTACTGGGCCCGTCCCGTGCCGGGCTTCGGCCCGCCGGACGCCGCGCTGGCCCTGGTCGGTCTGGCCCCCGCCGCGCACGGCGGCAACCGCACCGGCCGGATGTTCACCGGCGACCGCTCGGGCGACGTGCTGTTCGAGGCGCTGCACGCCGTCGGCCTGGCCTCCCAGCCCACCTCCACGGAACGCGGCGACGGCCTGGAGCTGTACGGGGTACGGGTGACCTCGCCCGTCCACTGCGCGCCGCCCGCCAACAAGCCCACCACGCAGGAGCGGCTGACCTGCCGCCCGTGGCTGGTGCGCGAACTGGAACTGCTGCGGCCCACGCTGCGCGCGATCGTCGTCCTCGGCGCGTTCGGCTGGCAGGCGCTGCTGCCCGTGCTCGGCGGCGCAGGGTACCGGCTGCCGCGGCCGCTCCCCCGGTTCGGGCACGGCGCGCACGTGGAACTGGCGGCCCCCGCGGAAGGGGAGCCGCCGCTGCACCTGTTCGGCTGCTACCACGTCAGCCAGCAGAACACCTTCACCGGGCGGCTCACCCCCGCCATGCTGCGCGAGGTCCTCGCGACGGCCGCCGCGCGTGCCGGGCTGCCCGTGACCCGCTGAGACTCAGCCCGCGGCCGCAACGATCGCGCCGGCGACCACGGGCAACGAGTCCGGGTGGTCCGTCAGGAACAGGTTGGGCTCGATGAGCTCCAGCTCCATCACGCACGGGGCGCCGTCCTCGCCGTCGACGAGGTCCACCCGGGCGTAGAGCAGCTCCGGCGTACCCGGTACGGCGGCCAGCGCCCGTTCCGCGGCGGCCAGTTCCGCCTCGGTCGGGGTCCAGGGACGCACCCCGGGGTGGGCGACCTTGCGCTGGTCGTAGCGCGTGTCCGGGGACAGCACGGCGTTCTTGGCGATGGCGTGCAGGAACCGGCCGCCGAGGAAGACCAGGGCGCGCTCGCCGGTGGTGTCGATCCGCGGCATGTAGGGCTGGACCATCGCGGTGAGGCCCTCCTCGTGCATCCGCGCCACGTGCGCCCGCGCCTCCTCGTGCTGCCCGGGGCGGTAGCGCGCGGCGTAGCGGGCGCCCGCGCCCGCGGCGGGCTTGACCACGAAATCCCGGTCGCCGGGCAGCCCGCCGGTGCCGCCGCCCGGCGGGAGGTAGCGGGTGGCGACCGCGGGCACGCCGAGTGAGGCCAGCTCGCCGAGGTAGCGCTTGTCGGAGTTCCAGCGCACGACCGCGGGCGGGTTGAACAGGGTGGTGGCGGCGCCGCAGCGGTCGGCCCAGGCCAGGAACTCCTCGGTGCGCACCGTGTAGTCCCAGGTCGACCGTATGACCACCAGGTCGAACCCGGCCCAGTCGACGTCCGGGTCGTCCCAGTGCACGATCACGGCCTCGGCGCCCGCCGCCGCGACGGCGTCCCGCAGCAGGGGCAGGTCGCGGTCGACGGCGCCCGCCGGAAGGTGCGCGGTGGTCACCAGGGCGATCCTCGGCTGCGGCACGGGGGCTCCTCGGGGTCGGGCGGAGATCTTGCCGTCCCGCAGGCTACCCGGGAGGAATCGCCGGTGGTCACGGGGCCTGCGGGCACGCCCGCAGCGGCCGTGCACAATGGCGGCATGCCCAAGTCCCGCCCCGGCCGCCGTTCCGCCCCGCGCCCCCACTCCCGTCCCGTGCCGCACTCCCCCGGAACGCCCTGCCCCTGCGGGCTGCCCGCCACGTACGGCGACTGCTGCGGCCGCTACCACTCCGGCCACGCCGCCGCCCCCACCGCCGAGGCCCTGATGCGCTCCCGCTACAGCGCCTACGCGGTGCACGACGCGGCGTACGTACTGCGCACCTGGCACCCGGAGACCCGGCCCGCGGACCTGGACCTCGACCACCATCTGCGCTGGGAGCGGCTGGAGATCCTCGCCACGACCGACGGCAGCGCCTTCCACAGCGAGGGCACCGTCGCCTTCCGCGCGCACTACAGCCTGCGTGGCGAGCACGACGCGATGCAGGAGAACAGCCGCTTCGTCCGCCATGACGGCGCCTGGGTCTACGTGGCGCCCCTGCCCTGAGCGCATCGCGGCGGGAACGCACCGCCCGGGGAACCCTCGGTACCGAAGACCCCGGGGCCTGACCAGACCCGTCCGCAGGCCCGAACCGTGGTACGCGCACGCGCCGTCACCGCGGAGCCCGCGCCGACCGCCGGGGCTCATCGCCCGGGAGCCCCGGCGGCGTCCCCATCGCCTGCTTCCGCTCGGCGGTACCCGGCGCCGAGGCCGCCCGCGCCGTCCCGTCGGCCGGCACGCTTGCCGGTACGCGATCGCACAAGCCGATGGGGCAAGCAGGCGGTCGACGTGCGGCATCACCGTCTCCGCCGCACCTCGCCGTGCCGGAACCCGTCCGTGCGGCGGACCGCGACGCCGCGGAGGTTCACCGCTCCGGCGACACACCACCGTCACCGGTCCCGGGCACCCCTCGGCGTCGCTCCGGGGCACTCACCCCGCCGACCACGCCCGGCACCTGAGCCCGATCCTGCAGCACCGACCCGCACGCGGGCTGCGGGACGGCATCCGTACCTCGCAGACCAGGCGCCTCACCGGCCCTCCGAAAGCCGCGGGGTCACCGGTCCGGGGAGCCCCCGGCATCCAGGCCGCGCGGCCGCACCAAGCCCGTCTCGTAGGCCAGCACCACCGCTTGGGCCCGGTCGCGCAGCGCGAGCTTCGCGAAGATGCGGGCGACGTGCGACTTCACCGTCGCCTCGCTCAGCGTCAGTTCCGCGGCCAGTTCGAGGTTGGACAGGCCGCGGCCCAGCAGCGTGAGGACCTCCAGCTCACGAGGGGTCAGGGCGGCGAGGTCGGCGTGGACCGAAGGCCCGTCCTGCGCGGCCGCGGACCCGGAGGCGAAGCGTTCCACCAGCCTCCGAGTGATCGACGGCGCCAACAGGGCGTCCCCCGTGCCGACCAGCCGTACGGCCGCCGCCAGGTGCTCCGGCGTGACGTCCTTGAGCAGGAAGCCGCTCGCCCCCAACGACAGCGCCGTGTAGACGTAGCGGTCCAGGTCGAAGGTGGTCAGGATGAGCACCCGGCACTGCGGGGTCCGCTCCAGGATGCGGCGCGTGGCCTCCAGGCCGTCCATGGCCGGCATGCGGATGTCCATCAGCACGACGTCCGGCCGCAGCCGGTGTGCCTCGGCGACCGCCTCCGCGCCGTCCGCGGCCTCGCCGACCACCGTGATGCCGCGCGCGGTGAGGATGAGCCGGAAGCCCGTCCTGATGAGGGTCTGGTCGTCGGCGATGAGCACGCGGGGGGCCGCCCCGTCCGCGGCCGCCGTCACGGCCGGTCCAGCGGGATGCGCGCCCTGACCCGGTAACCGCCGCCGAGGCGGCGCCGGGCGTCCAGGTCTCCGCCGTACACCGCGACCCGTTCGCGCAGGCCCAGCAGACCGCGTCCGGTGCCCGCACGGCGGCGCGCCACGGCGCGGGCCGCCACGGACTGCGCGGACTGCGTGCTCCCGGCTCCGTCCAGCACGCTGGGGCCGGTGTTGAGCACCTCGACGCGCAGCGCGCGCTCCGCGTACCGCACCGTCACCTCCGCCTTCCCGCCGTCGCCGTGCCGGAGCGCGTTGGTCAGCGCCTCCTGGACGATGCGGTACGCCGTCACGTCGATGCCCTGCGGCAGGGGGCGTGGTTCGCCGGAGACGCGCACCTCGACGGGCAGCCCGGCGAAGGAGACCCGGTCGACGAGCGCCCCCAGCCGGTCCAGGCCGGGCTGCGGGGCCAGCGCCTCGACGCCCTCGTCGCCGGGCCCACCCGGAGCAGGCTCCCCGCCCCCGGTGTCCTCGCCGTCCACGCCGTCCGGGGACGGCGCCAGCAGTCCCAGCAGGTGCCGGAGGTCGGTCATGGCGCCGCGCCCCGCGTCCTCGACCGCCCGGAGCGCCGCCGCGGCCTCGTCCGGCATCGTGCCCATCACCTCACGCGCCGCGCCGGCCTGGACCACCATGAGGCTGACGTTGTGACTGACGATGTCGTGCAACTCCCGCGCGATCCCGTCCCGTTCGGCCGCCACCGCGGCGCGCGCCGCGCTCTCCCGCTCCCGCTCGACCAGCCAGCCGCGTTCCCCCACGGCCGCCTGCCAGCGGCGCCGCGTGCGCACCAGGGCCACCGCCAGGCACACGGCGGCGAAGCACGCCACCCCCAGCGCCACGACCAGCACGTCCGGCTCCCCCTCTCGCCACGGGATCACCTTCGCAGACGACCACCCCGGACGCATCAGCCCCTGGATGCAGGGTTCCTGCATCCCCAGGATGAGATCCCCGGCAATGTGCCATCCGGGGAGGGATGTCCGGGCCGCGCCTCGCCCCTAGCGTCCTGTTCATGGTCACTGAGGACAGCAGCGGGAAGACCGTCGTACGGCTCGACGGCGTACGCAAGGAATACGGCGAGACGACCGCCCTGAACGGCGTCACGCTGGAGATCCGCGCCGGGGAGGCGGTCGCGGTGATGGGCCCCTCCGGGTGCGGCAAGTCCACCCTGCTCAACATGATCGCCGGCCTGGACCGGCCCACGTCCGGCACGGTGCTGGTGCACGGCGAGGACGTGGGGCGGTTGAGCGAGCGGGGCCTCGCCCTGTACCGGCGGCGGCGCATCGGCATGATCTTCCAGTTCTTCAACCTCGTCGACGACCTGTCCGCGCTGGACAACGTCGCGCTCGCCGCCCAGTTGACCGGCACCCCCGCCCGGCCGGCCCGGCGCCGCGCCCTGGAACTCTTCGAGGAACTCGGCATCGCGGACCGCGCGAACGCCTATCCGGCCGTGCTGAGCGGCGGCGAACGGCAACGCGTCGCCGTGGCACGCGCCTTGATGAACCGGCCCGCCCTGCTGCTCGCCGACGAGCCGACCGGCGCCCTGGACAGCCGCGCGGGCGAGCAGGTGATGGACCTGCTCCTCGACCTCAACCAGATCGGGCAGACGCTCGTCCTGGTCACGCACGACGAGCACCTCGCGCGCCGCTGCGCCAGCCGCCTGGTCACCCTCGCCGACGGCCGGGTGACCGGGCAGCACACCCTGGAGCCGTCCGCATGAGGGCGGTGTGGCGGGCCGCGCGGGCGGCCGTACGGCGGCGCAGGCTCCAGACCCTCGTCATCGCGCTGGTCACCCTGACCTCGACGGGGGCGATCGTCGTCGCGCTCGGACTGGTCGACGCGGCCTCCGCGCCCTTCGACAAGGCCTTCGGCAAGCAGCACGGACCCCATGTCGTCGCCGCGTTCGACCGGTCCAGGACCTCGGACGCCCAACTGGCCCAGGCGGTGGGGGAACCCGGCGTCGAGGCCGTCGGCGGACCCTTCCCGCAGGCCACGGTCGAGCTGCCGCGGGACACCGCCACGTACGGGGTCTTCGGCGAGGTCACCGTCGTCGGCCGGGCGGAGCCGGGCGGGGCGGTGGACCGGCTGGACCTCTGGGCGGGCCGCTGGGCGACGGCGCCCGGCGAGGTGGTCCTCAACCGTCAGCCGGACTGGACCGCCGACGACCTGGGCAAACGCATCCGGGTCCCCTCCGGTCCCACGCTCACCATCGTGGGCTTCGCCTTCGACCTGAGCCGCACCGCCGACGCCTGGGTGGCGCCCGCCCAGATCGACGCGCTGCACCCGGCCACCACGCAGCTGCTCCTGCGCTTCTCCGACGCCTCGTCGGACGCCCGGCTCCGCGAGCAGCTCGGGACGGTGACCGCACGACTCCCGCTGGGCGCGCTCGCCGGTTCCGAGTCGTACCTCACGCTCAAGCACCGGATCGGCGGGGCGGCGCGGGCGTACGCGCCGTACCTGATGGCCTTCGGCATCCTCGGCATCGTGGTGTCCGTGCTGATCGTCGCCAACGTGGTGAGCGGCGCCGTCATCTCCGGCTTCCGGCACATCGGCATCCTCAAGGCCCTGGGGTTCACACCGGGACAAGTGCTCGCCGTGTACCTGGTGATGGTGACCGCGCCCGCGGTCCTGGGCTGCGCCGTCGGTGTGGTCGCCGGGAACCTGCTGGCGGGGCCCTTCTTCGAGTTCACTTTCACCGGACCCGACGCGGGCGTGTTCCACGACAGCGTCGGCATCGCGCCGTGGGTGAACGTGCTCGCCCTGCTCGGCATGCCGGCCGTCTGCGTCCTCGCCGCGCTGGCCCCCTCGCTGCGCGCGCACCGGCTCTCCGCGGCGCGGGCGATCAGCGCGGGCGCCGCCCCGCGGACGGGGCGCGCCCTGGGCGTCCAGCGACACCTGGCCGGCAGCCGGCTGCCGCGTTCGGTGAGCCTGGGCATAGGGCTGCCGTTCGCCCGGCCCGGCCGCAGCGCCCTCACGGTGGCCGCGGTGGTCCTGGGCGTGACCACGGTGACGTTCGCGTCCGGCCTGGCCACGACGATGACCCGGTTCGGCACCGCGGGCCGGGACGCGTACCAGGTCACCGTGTACGCGAGCAACGTGCGGCACGGCGAGGTCGTCGACCCGGAACACTCGGACCCCGAACTCACCTCCCTGTTCGGCTCGTTGCCCGGAGCCGCCGGGATCACCGCCCGGGGGGACGTGGACGTGACGGTAGCCGGTTCCACGCGCGAGGCCATGCTCGAGGGCCGCCGCGGCGACGGGCCCGAACTGGGCAGCGTGCTCACCGAGGGCCGCTGGATGCGGCGGGCCGGAGAAGTCGTCGCGGGGACGGCCTGGCTCCGGCAGTCCGGCCTGCGCGTCGGCGACGCCGTGCGGCTGCGGAAGGGCGACCGGAGCGAGGAGGTGACCGTCGTCGGCGCGTTCATGGAGAGCGACGGCCAACTGCTCGTCGCCGACTGGCCGACGTTCACGGCGCTCGCCCCCGGGGAAAAGCCCATCGCCTACCACGTCAAGCTCCGCGACGGCACCGACCCGGCCGCCTACGCCCGCGCGGCCGCGGCTGCCGACCCGGGCGTCAGCCCGGCCGTCACGGGTCCGAACGCCATCACCCAGACCGTCGTCGGCTCCGCCTCGGTGCTCACCGCGATGCTGGCCGTCGTCGCGTCGCTCGGCGTCTTCAACACGGTCGTCCTCAACACCCGCGACCGGCGCCGAGACCTGGGCATGCTCAAGTCCATCGGGATGACCCCGCGGCAGGTCACGGTGATGATGACGACCTCGATGGCCGTCCTCGGCGCCCTCGGCTCCGCACTCGGCGTCCCGCTGGGCATCTGGGGCTACCGGCAGGTCGTCCCGCGCATGGTGGACGCGGTCGACCTGACCCTCCCCCCGTACATGACGGACGTCTGGCACCCCCCGGCCCTGACCGCCCTCGCCCTGACGGGCATCGCCATCGCGGTCCTCGGCGCCTACCTCCCCGCCCGCCGCGCGGCCCGCCTGACCATCGCGCAGGTCCTCCACAACGAGTGACGGCTCGGCCGGAGCCGCCCGCGCGCGCCACGCCCACCCGTCGGCCGCACAAGGCGCCCCGGCGACGGCGGTTCCTGACGCCGCCCCGGAACGAGAGCCCAGGGACCGGGCGTTGGCGGCTCCGAGGCATACCCCGGGCCGAGGCCGTGGCCCGTCCGGCGATGCCGGCCGCCGGTACCGTGCGGGGTCGCGCCGGCAACCGGCTGGGCGAGGCGTACGGCCTGCACGGCCTGCACGGCCTGGGCCTGGTGGCCCGCGAGGAGGGGGGCACGGCGACCGCGCCGGCCTGCCACCGTACGGCCTTGCGCCTGTTCGAGGAGCCGGGCAACGCACCGGGGACCGCCTACACCCGCGGGGACCTCGGTGGCCTGCTCGTCCTGCTGGGCGATCCCGCCGCGGCGGTCCGGGAGTTCGAGGCCGCCCTCACGGTGCTGAGCGGTCTGCGCCATCCCGTGGCGGAGGGGCCGTGCCGGCTGCACCTGGCCGAGGCGCTGGCCCTCGCCGGTGACCCCGTGGGCGCCGCCCGGGAGCAGTGTTGCGGCGAGGCGCTGCCGGCCGGAACGGACGGCTGGCCGCAGCTCGACGAGGCACGCGCGCGCCTCACCGCCCTCGGCCTGCCGGCCACCGCCACGGGCTGACCGCCCATCGTCCCGTCTCAGCGCGTGCCGCGCAGCCGCTCCATGTCCCGCCGGTCCCGCTTGGTCGGCCGGCCCGTGCCGCGGTCGCGGAGGACGGGGGCCGGCACCTGCTCGGGGGTGGGCGGCGGAGGGCTGTTGTCGACGAAGCACTCCGCCGCGACGGCCGCGCCGACCCGCTTCCGCACCAGGCGAGTGACGACGACGATCCGCTCGTGCCCCGCACCGCGCAGCCGCACCTCGTCACCGGGGCGGACCGCGTGCGCGGGCTTGACGCGCTCGCCGTTGACCCGCACGTGCCCGGCACGGCACGCGGTGGCGGCCATGGAGCGCGTCTTGGTGAGCCGGACGGACCAGATCCAGGCGTCGACCCGCACGGGGCCTTCGTCGTCAGCCATGTCACGACCCTAGCGCGCCCGGTTCCCGGAACGCGGCGTCCGGTATGCGCTCTTGACGGAAGGCCCCGCGACCCACAGGATGCGCCCAGGCATGCACACGTCAAGCACGCCTCCGTAACGCCCGCACAGTCCCGCGCAACTCCATCCCCCACACACCGGAGTGACCTGTGCCCGCATTCAAGATCGTCGCGGCCGGGGCCGCCACCGCGCTCGCCGCGGCCCTGCTCACCGCCTCCGCGACACCCGCGTCCGCGACACCCGCCTCCGCACGGCCCGCCGCACTCGCGGCAGCCCCCGACATCCCGGTGGCGAACGTCAAGGCGCACCTGAGCCAGCTGCAGTCGATCGCCACCGCCAACGGCGGCAACCGTGCCCACGGCAGAGCCGGGTACCGGGCCTCGATCGACTACGTGAAGGCCAAGCTGGACGCCGCCGGCTACACCACCACGCTCCAGCAGTTCACCTCCAGCGGCGCCACCGGCTGGAACCTGGTCGCCGACTGGCCCGGCGGCGACACCAACCACGTGATCATGGCGGGGGCGCACCTCGACTCGGTCACCGCGGGACCCGGCATCAACGACAACGGCTCCGGCTCCGCCGCCGTCCTGGAGACCGCCCTGGCCGTCGCACGCGAGAACCTGCAGCCCACGAAGCACCTGCGGTTCGGCTGGTGGGGCGCCGAGGAACTGGGCATGATCGGCTCCAAGGCGTACGTCAACGGCCTGGCCGGCACCGACCGGGCCAAGATCGACGGCTACCTGAACTTCGACATGATCGGCTCGCCCAACCCCGGCTACTTCGTCTACGACGACAACGCCGCGCTGGAGAAGGTCTTCAAGGACTTCTTCACCGCCAAGGGGATCGCGACCGAGATCGAGACCGAGGGCGACGGCCGCTCCGACCACGCGCCCTTCAAGAGCGCGGGCATCCCGGTCGGCGGGCTGTTCTCCGGCGCCGACTACACCAAGACCTCGGCACAGGCGCAGAAGTGGGGCGGCACGGCCGGGCAGGCCTTCGACCGCTGCTACCACTCCTCCTGCGACACGGCGTCGAACATCAACGACACCGCGCTGGACAACAACAGCGACGCGATCGCCAACGCGATCTGGACCCTGGGCACCGCCACCGCTCCCCCGCCCGGCACGGTCTTCGAGAACACCGCGGACGTCAGCGTCCCCGACAACGGCGCGGCCGTGACGTCCTCGATCACCGTCAGCGGCGTCAGCGGCAACGCCCCGGCGGCCCTCGCGGTCGGCGTGGACATCCGGCACACCTGGCGCGGCGACCTCGTCGTGGACCTGGTCGCCCCGGACGGGAGCAGCTACCGGCTGAAGAACTCCAGCAGCAGCGACTCCGCTGACAACGTCATCGCCACGTACACGGTCAACGCGTCGAGCGAGGTCGCAGGCGGCACGTGGAAGCTGCGCGTGCAGGACGTGGCCTCCCAGGACACCGGCTACATCAACAGCTGGAAGCTGACCTTCTAGGCGCCCGCGACCGTGGTGGCCCCCGCCCTCGCGCGGGGGCCACCCCCGTGCGCCGCGACGGAACGTGACCCGGCCCTCGCTCTGCGCGCCGGGTGCGCAGGGCGCCCGCTGCGCGTACCCGGTCGCCGTCCTACGCTGAAGGGGGGCGCGGCTTGCGGTGCCCGACGCACCGTGCCGGGCCTCCTGCGAGAGGAGAACCGCTGATGAGCAGTCATCACACCAATTCCCACGTCGACGTCCTCCTCACCGGCTGCGAGCGGCAGGACGCCGGAGCCGTGCTCGGCGCGTTGGAGGCCGCCTTCCCGACACGTCCCGGCGAGTCGCTCACCGAGGCCGTGGAGCCCCGCCCCGGGTCCTCCCACCCGACCGTGTGGGCCGCCTCCGTCGACACCCGCAGCCACGGCCACGAACTCGGCCCCGTCCACCTCGACGGCTCCCTGACCGCGGACCTCTCCGGCGGGCCCCGTCACGTACGCGAGGTCAAGAAGGTGCTCGGCGACTCCTTCCGCCTCGAGGAGCAGGGATCGGTCTCCGGCGACCAGGAGGTCGAGCTCCGTCTCCGCCTCACGGAGCTCCCCGACGGCCGCTGAGCCGGACGGCGTCCCCGACCGGGACGGCTCGCCAGGCGAGCCGTCCCGGCTCCTGTCCGGGGGCCCATCAGGCCACGTCAGGCCGCCTCAGGCCACGAAGAGCCCAGCGCCCTCGCCCTCGGAGCCGCCTCCGTCGCGGACGGTCTGCGCGGCCGCCGCCAGGCGCTCGACGGCGTCACGCGCGACGGGCCCCCCGACGGTGAAGGGCAGCCGGACGTAGCCCTCGAAGGCGCCGTCGACGCCGAAGCGCGGACCCGAGGGGACGCGGACGCCGAGGCGCTCGCCCGCGACGGCGAGGCGTGAGCCGGAGACGTCGCCGGTCCGCACCCACATGGTCATGCCGCCGGACGGGACGGCGAACTCCCAGTCGGGCAGCCGCTCGCGCAGCGCCGCCACCAGGTCGTCGCGGTGGGCGCGGGCCCGTTCGCGACGGGCCGCGACCGCGTCGTCCCACGCCCCCGTGCGCAGCAGCCAGGCCACCGCGAGCTGGTCGACGACGGGCGAGCCGAGGTCGAGGTAGGCGCGGGCGCTGACGAGGCGGCGCACGACGTCGGGCGCGGCGCGTACCCAGCCGATGCGCAGCCCGGCCCAGATGGCCTTGCTCGCGGAGCCGACGGTGATGACGCTGCCGCCGCGGTCGAAGGCGGCCATCGGGCGCGGCGCGGAGGCCGCGGCGTCGAGCGGCAGCTCGGCCATGGTCTCGTCGGCGACGAGGACGGTCCCGGCGGCGCGGGCGGCCTCGACGAGGGCGCGGCGCTGGTCGTCGGGCACGAGGGTGCCGGTGGGGTTGTGGAAGTCGGGCATGACGTAGGCCATGCGGGGAGCCGCGTCGCGCAGGACGCGCTTCCAGGCATCGAGGTCCCAGCCGCCGAGCCCTTCGCGCATGGCGACCGGGACGAGCCGGGCACCGTTCTCGCGCAGCAGTTCCAGGACGTTGGCGTAGCTCGGCGACTCGACGGCGACACGCTCACCGGGGGCGCCCAGCCGGCGCACGGCGGCCGCGATGGCACCCATGGCGCCGGTGGTCACCATGATCTGCTCGGGCAGGGTGGGGATGCCGCGCGCGGTGTAGCGGGCCGCGATGGCCTCGCGCAGCACGGGCAGCCCCGCGGGGAAGTCGCCGTGGGTGGCCGAGTAGGACGGCAGGTCGGCCAGGGCGCCCTCGACCGCACGCGTCAGCCACGGCTCGGGTGCGGGCAGCGCCGCGCAGCCGAGGTCGATGACGGTGCCCGCGGCGTCCGGGGGCAGCGGCTCCAGACCGCGGGTCGGCAGGGCGTGGCCCTCCGGGACCGCGGTCCACGTGCCGGCGCCGCGCCGTGACCGGGCGAAGCCCTCGGCGCGCAGCGCCTCGTACGCGGCGGCGACGGTGGTACGGCTGACGGCCAGGGCGAGCGCCAGCTCGCGTTCCGCGGGGAGCCGCGCGGCCACGGGCACGCGCCCCTCCAGGACCAGGACCCGGATGCCGTCGGCGAGCCCCCGGTAGGCGGGGACACGGCGGCCGGTGGCGCGCTGCGCCGGACGGGGCTCGAGCAGACGCGCGAGATGAGTGACCCCTACCGTTGCGGTCCACTGCGACATGGTTTCCGGTCCACCTTCCGCACATTGGCCATGGATTTCTCCCAGGACCATGCCACATAGTGTCGCGCATCCACTCGTCATGGCCATAGGGGGGTCCCGTGGAGGGCCAATCCAGAACCGCACGCCGCCTGTTGCACCTGTACGCAGGACTGGCCCTCTACGGCGCGAGCGCGGCCCTGCAGGTGCGCGCCGCACTGGGTCTCGACCCGTGGGACGTCCTCCACCAGGGCATCTCGCGGCACACCGGGGTCAGCATCGGCCTGGTCTCGGTGGCGGTGGGCGCGCTCGTCCTGCTGCTGTGGTGGCCGTTGCGGCAGCGGCCGGGCCTCGGCACCGTCTCCAACGTCTTCGTCGTCGGCCTGTCGATGGACGCGACCCTCGCCCTGCTGCCCCAGCCGCACGGTCTCGGCGTGCGGATCCCGCTGCTGGTGGCGGGCGTGGTGCTCAACGGCGTGGCGACCGGCCTCTACATCACCGCCCGGTACGGCCCCGGCCCCCGCGACGGCCTGATGACGGGCCTGCACCGCCGCACGGGTCGCTCGATCCGCCTGGTGCGCACCGCGATCGAGGTGACCGTGCTGGCGGTCGGCTTCGTGCTCGGCGGCAGCGTCGGGATCGGCACGGTCGTGTACGCGGTGTCGATCGGGCCGCTGGCCCAGCTCTTCCTGCGGCTCTTCGAGCTGCCGCGGTCGCGGCCGGAGGACGAATCGGTGGTCGTCGCCCGCGGGGGGCGGCCGGTGGCGGACACCCCGGAGGGGCGCGCCATACTGCCGGAGTGAGCGCCATACGCCATCCGTACCTGGACAGCCCGGCCCCGATCGCCTTCGCCCACCGCGGAGGCACGGCGGACGGCCTGGAGAACACCGCCTGGGCCTTCCGGCGGGCCGTCGACCTCGGCTACCGCTACCTGGAGACCGACGTCCACCTGACCTCGGACGGCGTGCTGGTCGCCTTCCACGACCCGTCCCTGGACCGGGTCACCGACACCGGCGGGCGGATCGCGGACCTCCCCTGGAGCCAGGTGGGCCGGGCCCGCGTGGCGGGCCGCGAGCCGGTGCCGCTGTTCGAGGAACTGCTGGAGGAGTTCCCGGACGCCCGATGGAACGTGGACACCAAGTCGGACGCCGCGGTCGAGCCCCTGGTGGAGGCGGTGCGCCGCGCGGACGCCTGGGACCGGGTGTGCGTGGGCTCGTTCTCCGAGGCCCGGCTGGTCCGGGCCCGCGCGCTGGGCGGCCCGCGGCTGGCCAGTTCGCTGGGCACCCGGGGCGTGGCGGAGCTACGGCTGCTCTCGCGCGGGGGCCGTGCCGCCCAACGGCTGCTCCTCGCCGCGGCGCGGCGGCGCGGCGCGGTGTGCGTGCAGGTCCCCGAGCAGGCGTACGGCATCCGGGTCGTCGACCCCGCGTTCCTCGCGGCGGCGCACGGACTGGACCTGCAGGTGCACGTGTGGACGATCAACGACGAGGCCCGGATGCGCGCCCTGCTGGACCTGGGCGTGGACGGGATCATGACGGACCGGCTGGAGGCCCTGCGCGCGGTGTACACCGAACGCGGGGCCTGGACCTGACGACCGGTCCCCGCCGCCCGCCCGGACCCGTCACACCTTGGCCTGCTTCGTCTTGGACATGCGGGCGAAGACCACGACGTTGCCCGAGTACCCCGAGTCCTTGCTGTAGGTGCCGCCGCAGGTGATCACGCGCAGCTCGGGGTCCTTGGTGTCCCCGTAGACGCGCTTGGCGGGGAACTCGGCCTTGGTGAACACCTCGATGCCGTAGATGGTGAAGATCGCCGTGGTGCCGTCGTCCCGCACGACGTCGATGGTCGAGCCCTTCTTCAGCGCCCCCAGGCTGTAGAAGACCGCGGGCCCGCTCTCGTTGTCGACGTGCCCCACGATGACGGAGGAGCCCCGGGCCCCCGGGCTGACCGAGTCCTTGAACCAGGCGGCCTCGCCCGCCTTCTCCAGCGGCGGGGCCGCGATCACGCCACGGCTGTCCAGCCCCACGTTCATGATCGGCGCGTCGATGCTCACGGAGCGGATGCGGATGCGTGTCGGCTGGGCCGGCGGGAGGGGCGGCGGCGCCTTGATCGCCGCCGCGTCGGACTGCGCCGCCGAGGCGGCGGACGGCTGGGGCGGGCCGTCCATCCCGGCGAAGCCCTCGAAGGTCAGCACCACGCCCGCGACGAGGACCGAGCACACGAGCACCCCGACCGCGCCGCGGCCGCGCCGCGTGAGCTTCAGCTGCCCGGGACGCCCGGTCCCGGTACGCCCGGCGGTGCCACCGCGCGGAGGACCGGGACGGCGCACGAGCCGACGCCGGGTCCGCGCCGGAGCCGCGCCGGCGGCCGGGCGGGCGTCCTTGGCCGCGGGCCGGGCCGCAGGCTTCCCTGCAACCGACGCCGGCGGCTTCGCGGGCTCCGGAGCCGGGTTCCTCGCGGGGCCCTTCGCCGGAGGCTGTGCCTTCGCGGTGGATGTGTCCTTCGCCTTCCGCTTCTTCGCGGGCGGCGGTCCCGCCGGCGCGGTGGGCGGGGCGGGCCGGGCCCGGGCCGGGGGCTGCGGCGCGCGGCCCGGCCGGCCGGGCGCCTGTGCCCCGTCCGCCGTGTGCCCGGGCACGAACGGCTGGCCGAACCAGGGGTCGGGCTGCCCGTACCAGGCGTCGGGCTGCCCGTACCAGGGCACGGGGGTGGTGTGATCCCCGGAGTTTCGCAGCATCGCAGTCCTTCAGCTCCGACCGGTCAATCATGAGTGACAGTCCGTCATAAATGATGTTAAACCGAAGTATGCGTCAAACGCGGATGGATCAGAGTCAACCGGGCAAAGTGCTCCCCACCCGATCGGGTGGCGCCCTGCGGCGGCGGGGGCAATCCGGCGCCGCGCTGCCAGGACGAGCACCGATGATGCCGACCGTGTCCTGATGGGACCTCACCAGCCGCACGCGCCGGGCCTTGACGTCCTGCGCTCGCTGGCCGTCGCCACGGGCGTCGTGTACCACGCGCGCGCCCCATGGCTCCCGGGCGGTTTCCTGGTCGCGGACCGCCCTGCGCCCGGGGTGCCGCAACGGGTGGCGGCTGCACCGGTGGTGGACGGGCGATGGACGAGCGGTTCTCCGCGGCCCGGCCGCTGCCGTGGCTGGGGCGCGCGCGGCTCGCGCGGCTCGCGCGGGCTCTGCCGGTGGTGCCGGCCCGTGCCCGCGCGCCCTGGTCAACGCCGCTCCGGGAGCTCCGGGTTCACCGGCGCCCGGCTCACCCGCCCCGTACGGATCGCCGGCCCGGGCCGGGCCGTCGCCCCCGCCGGGAAACGGGCTCCGAGGTCGCGGGATACCGGGGGCCCGAGGCCCTCGTGGCGTGGTGCGTGAACACCCGCGGTGGGCCGTTCTGGTGAATCTGCGTGAGATCGCCTGACGGCAGGCACCGTTGTCCCGGCGCCATGATCCGTCCGCGCCCCGTAGGGGCGGCGGCGCAGGGCGATGCCGTGGACTTCCCGGTAACGCGCTGTGTTGACGACGCGTCGCCTGACAGACCATCGACTGACTTCTCATCGCCTGATGCACCGGCGGACTCGTTGCCGGTCACCCGTTTGACCAGCTCTTCACATTTTTCTGACGCCGCTGCGGGTAAGGCTCCCCACCTGCGACAACGCTGTTCCGGCCAGAATTCTGATGCCCCGTCCGGGGGAAGGCCTGTGCCGATTCCGAGGTGCGTGAAGATCTCCGCCCTCGTGCCATGGATCTCAAGGACGCGGTCGCAGTTCGTGTCGAGGGAGCCCCAATCCCTCCTGCCCCGTCCCGCAAGGAGGTTCACCCCATGCGTGGTTCACGCATTCTCGCAGCGGCATCGATGACGGTTGCCGCCGTGGTTCTCCCGGCGTCGCATGCGTTCGCCGACGCTGTCATCGGCATCTCTCCCAACCCCGTCAGCCCGGGCACTACCGTGAGCGTCTCCGCTTCTGGGTCCGATTGCAACGGTGCGGCGAAAACGGTGACGGCCACCTCTTCCCCCGAAACGCTGTTCGCCGCCTTCCCAGGGGCCGTGCTTCCCAACAGCGCATTCCTTGGCAACAACCCGAAGACCGCCCAATTCGCCGTTCCAGCCGGCCTCGCTGCAGGTCAATACACCATCACCCTGAGCTGCAACGGTGTACTCAACAGCGCAACCCTCACCGTCAACAACGCCGCGCCGTCGCCGTCAGCGTCGGGCGACAGCGAAAAGGGAGACAAGGGCGACCACGGCGGGGAGCACGAGGACGGCGGTTACGGCGGCGGCCACGGCGGTGGCGGCTACGGCGGCGGTCGCGGTGGCGGCCACGGCGGCGGCTACGGGCGCGGTCACGGCTACGGCGGCGACGACCGGTGCGAGTCGTGGTGGGGCGGCGACGACGACGACAACGGTCGTGGCGGCGGCGGCGGTTACGGCGGTGGCAACGGCGGCGGCGGTGGCAACGGCGGCGGCGGCGGTTACGGCGGCGGCAACGGCGGCGGCGACAACGGCGGCGGCGGTGGCAACGGCGGCGGCGGCGGTCGCGGTGGCGACAACGGCGGTGACAACGGCGACGACAACGGCGACGACAACAGCAACGACAACGGAAGCGACAACGGAAGCGACGACAACAAGAACAGCAGCGGCCTGACCGCCCAGAGCTTCGGCAGCGCGTCCGACGACGGTCGCAACATGGACGACTCGTGGGGCGGCAACGGCGGCGGCAACAAGGGCTGCAAGGGCGGCCACGGCGGCGGCGGTTACGGCGGCGGCAACGGCGGCGGCGGTGGCAACGGCGGCGGTGGCGGCAACGGCGGCGGTGGCGGTGGGGGCGGCGGCAACGGCGGTGGCCCCGACACCGGCTTCGGCGGTTCGATGGGCATGAACACCCCGGAGACCCTGCTCGGCGCCTCGCTCCTGCTCGCCGGTGCCGGTGGCGGCGTCTACATGCTGCGTCGCCGGCGCATGAACGGCGGTCGCGCCTGACCGTCGCGGACCTCCGCGACACAGGCTGACCGTTCTGCCCCCGGGCCGCCCACGCGGCGGCCCGGGGGCAGTCCCGTGCACGGGTCGGGCGGACCGGAGGCGTCCGCCGGATGAACGGAGGAATCCGGCGGATGATCCCCCTCCCCCACCCCGGCCGTGGATGGCATCATGACCGATCACATCGGCAGGGCGCACGACACGGATCGGCAGGAACCACGGGTGACCACGGGCGAGGCGCAGGACATGGCGGTGCAGGACGGAACCGCCGCCCCGGCGCACGAGCGGCGGCGCGCACAGCGCGGCTGGTACTTCTACGACTGGGCCAACTCGGTCTTCTCCACCAGTGTGATCACGGTCTTCCTGGGGCCGTACCTCACCGACGTCGCGGAGGCCGCCGCGGGCCCGGACGGCTACGTCCACCCGCTCGGGATACCGGTCCGCGCCGGGGCGTACTTCGCGTACGTGGTCTCCGCCTCGGTCCTGCTGTCCGTGCTGGTGATGCCGCTCGCCGGGGCCGTCGCGGACCGGACCGGGCGCAAGAAGGCGCTGCTCGGGACCTTCGCGTACGTCGGCGCCGCGGCGACGACGGCGATGTTCTTCGTGACCGGGGACCGCTACCTTCTCGGCGGCGGACTCCTGATCGTCGCCAACGTGGCGTTCGCGTCGGCCATGGTCCTCTACAACGCCTTCCTGCCGGAGATCGCCGAACCCCACGAGCGGGACGCGGTCTCCTCGCGGGGCTGGGCGTTCGGATACGCGGCCGGGGCGTTGATGCTCGTCGCCAACCTGGCGTTGTTCCTCGGGCACGACGCGGTCGGCGTCTCCAAGGGCATGGCGGTGCGGATCTGCCTGGCGTCGGCCGGCCTGTGGTGGGCGGCCTTCACGCTCGTCCCGCTGATACGGCTGCGCGACACCGCGCCCGGCCGGCGGTCCGCCGGGCCGGCGGTCAAGGGCGGGGGTTCGCTCCACCAGGGCTGGCGTCAACTCGCCGACACCTTGCGGGACATGCGCCGCCACCCGCTCACGCTCGCCTTCCTGCTGGCGTACCTCATCTACAACGACGGCATCCAGACCGTGATCTCGCAGGCCTCGCTCTACGGCTCGGAGGAGCTGGAGCTGGACGAGACGGCCCTGATCGGCGCGATCCTCCTGGTGCAGGTGCTGGCCGTCTTCGGCGCCCTGCTGCTGGGCCGGCTCGCGGCGCGGTACGGGGCGCGCCGTACGGTGCTGGGCTCGCTGGTGGCGTGGACGGCGACGATCGGGGCCGGCTTCTTCCTGCCGGCCGGCGAGCCGGTGGCGTTCTACTGTCTGGCCGCGGCCATCGGGATGGTCTTGGGCGGCAGCCAGGCGCTGTCGCGCTCGCTCTTCTCGCACCTGATCCCGCGCGGCAAGGAGGCCGAGTACTACTCGGTGTACGAGGTCAGCGACCGGGGCACGAGTTGGCTGGGGCCGCTGCTGTTCGGCCTGACGTACCAGCTGACCGGGAGCTACCGGGACGCGATCGTCTCCCTGGTGGCGTTCTTCGTCATCGGGTTCGTGCTGCTGGCCAGGGTGCCGATGCGGCGGGCGGTGGCGGCCGCGGGCAATCCGGTCCCCGAGACGATTTAGTGCGGATGGGTGCGGCGCGGTAGTGTACGCCGTTGGCCGTCGGACGGACCGTTACTGCGCGCTAAAGATACCAGAACGCAGGGTGACATCTCTCACGAGATGTGACAAAGCGGGCGTCGATGGGTACAAAAAGGGGCGGCACGACGGGCGACGCACCTCCCGAGAACGGGAATCTTCACCGCCGACCGGACGTTGACCGGATGACGACGACAGCGACACCTGTCCTGTGGGCGACACAGCCCGGGAGGCACGATTCATGAGTGAGCGAGCTCTCCGCGGCACGCGACTCGGGGCGACAAGCTACGAGACCGACCGCGGCATCGATCTGGCACCGCGCCAGACCGTTGAGTACGCATGCCGGAACGGACATCGATTCGAGATGCCGTTCTCGGTGGAGGCCGAGATCCCGCCGGAGTGGGAGTGCCGCGCCTGCGGCCAGATCGCACTCCTGGTCGACGGAGAGGGCCCGGAGGAGAAGACGAGCAAGCCCGCGCGTACGCACTGGGACATGCTCATGGAGCGGCGCACGGTCGAGGAGCTGGAGGAAGTCCTGGCCGAACGACTCGCCGTTCTGCGCTCCGGCGCCATGAACATCGCGGTACATCCGCGCGACCACCGCAAGACCGCCTGACCGAAGGAACTGGGCCCGTGAGGGGCGGGCCCCATCAGACGTGCGCCCCGGGCGAGCGTGGCCTCAGTGCCGCGGCCCGGGGTTTTCGTCGTCCTGCTCGGGGTTGTGGTCGACGACCTCGCCCTGGATCACCTTGCCGTCGGGGCGGTGGATGCGCATCTGCTCCTCGGCGGCGCGCGCCTGGGCGAAGAGGTCACCCAGCGAGCCCGAGCCCGCGCCCCGCTCCCGGGCGGCGGACGCCCGGCGGTCCAGAGCGCGTGCACCCGCCCTCGTCAGCAGGGAGCGGGTCGGCGGGAAGAGGAAGAGCAGCCCCGCCACGTCCGAGATCAGCCCGGGCACCATCAGCAGCAGGCCGCCGATCATGATCGGCGCCGCACCGCTGCCGCCGTTCCCGGCGCCGGAGCCCTTCGGCTCCTCCCGGTCCCGCTCCGGCCCTCCGGAGCGCATCGCCTCGTTCAGCGCCCGCCAGGCGCTGCGCCCGGCGTGCCGTACGGCCAGCGCCCCGCACACGAAGCCCGCCACGAGCAGCACGAGGACCGTGAGCCCGCCGGCGGCCCCGGCCACGAGGATGAGCAGCCAGATCTCCAGCAGCGCGTAGGCGGCCACACCGAGCGGTATCCACGTCCCGGCGCGCGAACGCCGCCGCGGACGCCCGTCACCGCCCGGTTGCCGCGGACCGGCCGGCGGCGGGGAGCTGATCGTCATACGCACCATTGTGCCTGCTCCCCGCCGGAGCCCGGAGGGCCGGTCAGCCGCGGCGCCGCCCGGACGTCAGCCGCTTCACACGGGAGCCGACGCCCCAGGCGGTGACCCGCCACAGCGCCTCGGCGACGATCTCCCGGCTCATCTTGCTGTCGCCGCGTTCCCGCTCCACGAAGGTGATGGGGACCTCGACGACGTGGAAGCCGGACGTCACCGCGCGCCGGGCGAGGTCGACCTGGAAGCAGTAGCCCTGGGAGGCCACCTCCTCCATGCCCAGGCCCAGCAGCGTCTCCTTGCGGAACGCCCGGTAGCCCCCCGTCACGTCGCGCAGCGGCACGTCGAGGAGCAGCCGCGAGTAGGTGCTGCCGCCGCGCGACAGGAACTCGCGGGACTTCGGCCAGTTGACCACCCGGCCGCCGGGGATCCAGCGGGAGCCGAGCACCACGTCGGCGCCCTTGAGCGCGGTCAGCAGACGCGGCAGCTCCTCGGGCTGGTGCGAGCCGTCGGCGTCCATCTCGACGAGCACGCCGTAGTCCCGCTCGATGCCCCAGCGGAAGCCGGCCAGGTAGGCGGCGCCCAGCCCCTCCTTGCCCTTGCGGTGCAGCACGTGGACGTGGTCGTCGGCGGCGGCCAGCTCGTCGGCGAGCTTGCCGGTGCCGTCGGGGCTGTTGTCGTCGGCGACGAGGACGTGCGCCTCGGGCACGGCCGCGCGGACCCGGGCGACGATCGGCTTGACGTTGTCGGCCTCGTTGTACGTCGGGATGATCACGAGAACCGAGCCGAGCGGCCCGAAGGCCCTCCCCTGGGCTGCGCCACGGGTGACCCCACCGCCATCGCTCACTGCTGTTCCTCCGTCTCGGTACGTCCTCGCCTGCCCAGCATGATCGCCGCGGCCCAGGACAGCAGGCCCACCATAGCGAGGGTCCATTCGGGAGCGGAGCCGACGCGGTCGGCGACGGTCAGATCGTCGCGGAGCGGCAGCCGGGCGCTGAGCACGGTCTGCGTGAACTCCTCGGTCTGCTGCTCGATCCGCCCGTCGGGGGCGACGACGGCGGTGATGCCGCTCGTCGCCGCCGTGACCACGGCGCGGCCGTGCTCGACGGCGCGCAGCCGGGACATCGCCAGTTGCTGCTCGGGCTGGCCGGTGCGGCCGTAGGTGGCGTTGTTGGTCTGGATGACCAGGGCGCGGGCGCCCGCGGTGACGGTGTCGTGGACGATCCCGTCGTACGCCACCTCGAAGCAGATGACGTCGCCGAGCTTCGCCGGGCCGATCTGCAGGACACCGCTGCCCTTGCCCGGGTAGAAGTCGCGCGGGACCTGGTCGAGCCGTTTGATGACCTTGGTGAGCTGCTCGCGGAAGGGCACGTACTCGCCGAAGGGGACCGGGTGCTGCTTGGTGTAGTGGTCGCCGGGACCGCTCTCCGGGTCCCAGACGATGCCCTCGTTCTGGACGTGGTCCGCGTCCGGGCCGTCGACCAGGGCGCCGACGAGGACGGGGACGCCGACGGCGCGGACCGCCTTGGTGATCAGGGCGTAGGCCTGGGGCTCGGAGAACGGGTCCATGTCGGAGGAGTTCTCCGGCCAGATCACCAGATCGGGCTTGGGCGCACGGCCCGCCTTGACGTCCTCGGCGAGCTTCAGGGTCGCCTCGACGTGGTTGTTGAGGATCTTCAGGGGCCGGCCCAGGAAGTGCATGCCCGGCTGCTGGACGTTGCCCTGCACGATGGCCACCCGGACGGTGTCGTCGGCCGCGGTGGGCACCGGCACCGCGTACCCGGCGGCGAAGGTGGCCACCGCCAGCACCGCCGCCGTCGTGGCGGGCACGTGACGGCGCGGGCCGAAGACGACCGGGCCCCTGCGCAGCCGCCACACGGCGACCGCGGCCGCGGCCAGCAGCGAACCGCACAGCGCGACGGCGAAGGTCACCAGCGGTGCGCCGCCGAGCGCGGCGAGCGGGGTGAAGGGGGTGGCGGTGTTCGCGAAGGCCAGCCTGCCCCACGGGAAGCCGCCGAACGGCAGCCGGTCCCTGACGAGTTCCTCCGCCACCCACAGGCAGGCGCCCCACAGCGGCCAGGCGCGCAGCCGCGATGTGACCGCCAGACCCGCGCCGAGCACGGCGACGAAGGCGGCCTCGATGACGGACAGGCCCACGACCGCGTCCCAGCCGATCACCCGCAGCCACAGCAGGAGCCACACGAAGAACGGCAGTCCGAAGGCGAAGCCCAGCCACGCGCCCTGGCGGGCGGTACGGCCCCGGGTCAGCAGCGCCAGGCCGGCCACGGCAGCGACCGACAGCGGCCACACCCCGTACGGGGGGAACGCGGCCGCCAGGGCCAGGCCGCACAGCGCGGCGAGCGCCGACCGCCGCGCGTTCGCCCGCACGGCGCGCGCCGTGCGGGCGATGCGGCCGGGTGCCGGAGCGGGTGGCGGCGGCGGTTCTACGGACGTCGCCGGCGGCGCGGCGGGGGCCGGTGCGGCGTCGGAGCGCGGTCGCAAGGTACGCGGCCTTCCTGCAGGTGGTCACTGTGTGACAGTGACCGTACCCCCAACGGCCCTGTCCGCGGACCCCGGGCGGGCAAAGCCTCCCGCGGCGGACCCGCGGCGCGGGAGGGGCGTGAACTGCTCGGGGCCCGGAACGCCCTTCGGGCCGACCTGGGACCCGCTGGCTGCGGATCGGCGACAAGGCCGTTGTCTACTGGGCGTCCGGGCCCCTCCCGGGTCACACCTGCCGACCGGGCGGAGCCTCTCGTTGAGGCGGACCGCGTTCCGTGCCGCGAGCGCTGGACCTGGCTGCCAGTGGCGCACGCCGTACGGCGCGACGCCCCGTGGCCCAGCTGCGGCCGTCGGCGCACGGAGATCCGGTCGGACGTCCGGTGGTGGACCCGGCCGAACCTACTCGCCCCCGACCGTCGCCTGTCAACAGCCGTTTGACCTGCGCGGATTGACCAAATCAGCAGGTCAACGCGAGGCCGGGGAAAGTTCCACGCCATCCCGACGGAGAACCGTTCGGGGGCATCGGCCGTTGACCCGTCACTCGTTCGGCCGTGCGAAGACCGTACGGCCTCCGACCACCGTGCGCAGCGCCGTCGGCAGCGGCAGCCCGGGGGTGAGTTCGGGCAGCCCGGGGGTGCCGGAGCGCGGGTCGGTGGACCAGTTGGCGACCCGCTCGTCGGGGGCCTGGACCACGAGGTCACCGGCCTGCCACACCACGTAGTCCGCGGGTGCGCCGGGCACGAGGACGCCCGCGTCGTCGCGGCCCACGGCGCGCCAGCCGCCGCGGGTGTGCGCGTTGAACGCGCCGCGGACGGAGATGCGGTGCTCGAGGGTCCGGTGGAAGGCGGCGGCGCGCACCGTGCCCCAGGGGTCGAGCGGCGTGACCGGGCTGTCGGAACCGAGGGCCAGGGGCACCCCGGCCCGGGTCATGGCGGCGAACGGGTTGAGGGTGCGGGCCCGTTCGGCGCCGAGCCGCTGGGCGTACATGCCGTCCTCACCGCCCCAGGCGGCGTCGAAGGCGGGCTGCACGGAGGCGACCAGGCCCAGCTCCGCGAAGGCGGCGACGGTGTCCTCGGTCATCATCTCGGCGTGCTCGACGCGGTGCCTCAGCGCGCGCACCCGGTCCAGGCCCACCCGGCGGGCGGCCTCGCGCATCCCCTCCGCGACGGCGGCCACGGCGGCGTCCCCGATCGCGTGGAAACCCGCCTGCACCCCCGCCTCGGTGCACAGGGCCACGTGGTCGGCGATCGCCGCCGCGTCCAGGTAGGCGGTGCCGCCGACGGCGGGGGCGTCGGTGTACGGGGCGTGCAGGCAGGCCGTGCGGGAGCCGATGGAGCCGTCCACGAAGAGGTCGCCGCCCGCGCCGACGGCGCCCAGGTCCCGGATCCGCTCCAGGTCCTCGGCGCCGGTCACGGCCTCGGCCCAGTAGCCGTACACGCGCGGCCCGGGCTCGGCCGCGGCCAGCCGCAGCAGCGCGGTGAGGTCGTCCTCGGAGGAGATGTCCGGGCCCGCGCACTCGTGGACGGCGCTGATGCCGAGCGAGGCGGCGTGGGCGAGTGCGGTGCGCTGCGCGGCGGCACGCTGCGCGGGCGTGACGGCGCCGTAGGCCGCGCGCCGGACCGCGTGGTGGGCGTCGCGGGTGAGCGGCCCGTCGGGGTGGTGGCCGGCCATCGTCCCGACATCGGGGACCAGCGCCAGCAGGGCGGTGGTGACGACCGCTGAGTGGACGTCGGCGCGGGTCAGGTACAGGGGGCGGCCGCCGGTCGCCGCGTCGAGTTCCGCGCGGGTCGGCGGGCGCTGCCCCGGCCAGCGGCTCTCGTCCCAGCCGTGGCCGAGCAGCACCCGGTGGCCGGGGTTGGCCTGCGCGTACGCGGCGACCCTGGCGAGGGCGTCGGTCAGGTCGCGGGCGGGGGCCAGGTCGAGGCCGGTCAGCGCCAGGCCGGTGGCGGTGGTGTGCACGTGGGCGTCGGTGAACGCGGGGGTGACCAGCGCACCGGCGAGGTCGACCACCTCGTCGACGCCCGCGGCGAAGGACTCCGCGGCGCCCTCCGAGCCGAGCCAGGCGACCGTGCCGCCGTCGACGACCATGGCCGTCGCGAAGGGGTCGGCGGGGCTGTAGACGTTGCCGCCGCGCAGCAGCACGGTGCGGCTCGCGCCGGATCCGCTGGTGGTCGGCTCGTTCGTGGTGTGCGGCACTGGGTTTCGCCTCGCGATGTGATGTTGGGCCCGCCCGGGCCCCGGTGGGGGCGAGGGGACGGGATCGTGCGGTGGGTCAGGGGGCCGTGGGGCCCTCAGACGCGCGGTGGGCGCGCCTCGTACGGCGTGGAGAGGACCACCGTGGTGCGGGTGGAGACCCCGGCCAGGGTGCGGATCTTCGCGAGCAGGTGCTCCAGCTCGATCGGGGTGGCCACCCGGACCTTGAGGATGTAGTTCTCCTCCCCCGCGACGCTGTGGCACGCCTCGATCTCGGGGACCTCGGCAAGACGGTCGGCGATGTCGTCGGGTGCGCTCGGGTCGAAGGGCTTCACCGAGATGAACGCCGTCAGCGACAGCCCCACCGACTCCGGGTCCACGATCGCCGCGTACCCGCGGATCACCCCGCGCTGCTCCAGGCGCCGTACGCGCTGGTGCACCGCGGACGTGGACAGGCCGGTGGCCTTGCCCAGGTCGGTGTAGCTCATGCGCCCGTCGGCCACGAGAAGTTCCACGATCTGCCGGTCCAGCTCCTCCACAGCGCAAGAACCTACAGGGTCCCCGGACGCCGACGGTATCCGGCCGCCCCGTCCCGGCAGGGCGCGAGCGGCGGCGGCGCGGAGCCGACCTGCCGGGGCCGGGGTGAGCACGGCGGCGGCGCCGACGGGGAGGGGCCGCGCAGCCCGCACTGGCCGTGCGCTCGTCGCCTGCCACCCGTGGCAACTCCGGACGCGCAGGAGTGCCGGCCGCCGGCCGCATCCCGTACGGGCCGCGGCCTGTCGGGCGGCGGCGCCCGGATCCGCCCCGCGGACCGCTTCAGCGGTCCCGCCCACGCGGCTGCCCTCCTCGACACGAGCCGGTGACCGGCGCGGCTGCCCTACCCGAGGGCACCGCACCAGACATAGGACCCGGCGACCGCCGGATCAGGACGATTAGGCACATCCGCACCGGGAAGCCGACCCAGCGACGATTCCTCGGAAGGAGCGGACCCATGGGCACGATCAGCGAATCCGTCGACGTCGACGTCCCGCTGCACACCGCGTACAACCAGTGGACGCAGTTCGAGGAGTTCCCGAACTTCATGGAGGGCGTGGAACAGGTGACGCAGGTCGACGACCGGCACAACCACTGGGTGACGAACGTCGCCGGTGCCCGCCGGGAATTCGACACGGAGATCATCGACCAGCTGCCGGACGAGCGGGTCGCGTGGCGCACCGTCACCGGGGACGTCCGGCAGCGCGGCGTCGTGACGTTCCAGGAGCTGGACGCCTCGCACACCCGGGTCAACCTGGCCATGGAGCTCCAGACCTCCGGCCTCGCGGAGAAGGCGGCCGACGCGCTCGGCGTCGTGGACCGGCGGGCCCGGGGCGACCTGCGGCGCTTCAAGCACTTCATCGAGGAACGGGGCAGCGAGACGGGCGCGTGGCGCGGTCGTGTCGCCCCGGGCGGATGACCCCCGTGCCCGCCTCTGGGGCCTCCGCGTGCGGCCGTTCGGGTCCGGCACGGTGCGGGCGGGGTAAGGGGGGTGCATGGGCGATGTGGACGACCGGGCGCCGGCGGGCGGCCTGACCTTCGGGGTCGAGGAGGAGTTCCTGCTGGTCGACCCGCGGACCGGACGGCTGGTCGACGGCGCGGCCGCCGTCATCGCCCGGGCCTCGTGCGTGCCGCCGCCCGCCCCGGACGTCGCGCTGCAGCACGAGCTGTCGGCCGCGCAGATCGAGTCGGCCACCGGGGTGGCCACGCACCTGTCCGAGCTGACCGGCCAGCTGGCGGCCACGCGCCGCCTGCTGGCCGACGCCGCCGCCGCCGAGGGCACGCGGCTGGTCTCTTCGGGAACGCCCGTACTGGACGGCCCCTCCGGGATCAGTGCGGGCGAGCGCTACGCCGCGATCGCCGGCATCTACGAGAGCCAGGCGACCGGCTACCGGGCCTGCGGCTGCCACGTCCACGTGGGCGTACCGGACCGGGAGACCGCCGTCGCGGTCCTCAACCACCTGCGGCCGTGGCTGCCGACGCTGCTGGCGCTGTCGGCCAACTCGCCCTACGACCGGGGCCGCGACTCCGGCTACGCCAGCTGGCGTGTGCTGGACCAGGCGCGGTTCCCCGGTTCCGGGATCCCCCCGTGGTTCGCGTCGGCGGCGGAGCACGACGCCGAGGTCGACCGGCTGGTGGCCTGCGGGGTGCTGGTGGACCACGCCATGACGTTCTGGCTGGCCAGGCCCTCGCCGCGGCTGCCCACGGTGGAGGTCCGGGTCGCGGACGCGCTGGGTGCGACATGGGAGACGGCGTTGCAGGCCGCGCTCACGCGGGCGCTCGTGCGCACGGCGCTCGACGACCTCTCCCGGGGCGTCCCGGCCCCGCGCATGACGGCTCAGCTCGCCGCGGCCGCGCTCTGGTCGGCGGCCCGCTACGGGATGTCGGGCCCGGGGATCCATCCCGTCCGGGAGACCCGCGTGCCCGCCACGGCGCTGCGTGACGAGCTGCTGCGGCGCGTCGCGCCCGCGCTGGAGGACACCGGCGACCTGGCCTTCGTCCGCGAGGCCACGGCCGCCCTCGCCCGGACGGGGAGCGGCGCCGACCGGCAGCGGCGGGCCGCGGCGGCGGGCGGCCCCCGCGCCGCGGTGGACATGCTGGTCGAGCAGACGGCGACGGACGGCCGCATGCCCCCGGCGTCAGCGGGCAGGGGCACCGGCGGACGCCCGTACGCCCAGGACGTCCCCGCACCGACCCACGGAGGACCCGATGGACACGGTCTGCGACCTCTCGACCGGTCCCCGGACCGCTGAGCCCCCGCCGCCCGCACCGCGCGGCCCCCTCTCCCGGGCCGTGCTCGGCGCCCTCACCCAGGGGCCGCCGGGTACCGCCCTTACGGTGTCCACCGGGGCGGTCGAGGCCGCCGATCCGTACGGCGAGGACGTGCAGCTCGCGCTGCACGTCTGCTACGAACTCCACTACCGGGGTTTCGCCGGGGTGCACCCCGGCTGGGAGTGGGATCCGGGGCTGCTCGCGCTGCGCGGCGCCATGGAGGGCTCCTTCGGGGCGGCCCTCCGCGCCGAGCTGCCGGCCACCCCGGGCGGCGCCGCGGCCCGCACGGCCCTCGACCGGGAACTGGAGGGGCTGCTGCACGAGCCGCGCGACGGGCGCGGTGTGTCGCACTTCCTCCGCGACGAGGGCACCTGGGAGCAGTTGCGGGAGTACTTCGTGCACCGGTCGGTCTACCAGCTGAAGGAGGCCGATCCGCACGCATGGGTCATCCCGAGGCTCACCGGCCGGGCGAAGGCCGCGCTCGTGGCCGTCGAGTGCGACGAGTTCGGGAGCGGGCGCGGAGAACGCGTGCACGCGCGGCTCTACGCCGACCTGCTCCGGGACGCCGGGCTGGACGCCTCCTACGGCCACTACGTGGACGCCGTACCGGCCGTCACCCTCGCCACGGTGAACCTGATCTCCTGGCTGGGCCTGCGCCGGGAACTGCGCGGGGCGCTCGTGGGGCACTTCGCGGCCGCCGAGATCTCCACCCCGCCGTCCGCCCGCCGGACGGTGGAGGCGATCGACCGGCTCGGCGGCGGTGCCGCCTGCCGGCACTTCTACGAGGAGCACGTCGAGGCCGACGCCGTGCACGAGCAGGTGCTGCGCCGCGACGTCATCGGCGACCTGCTGGCCCACGAACCTCACCTCACCGCCGACGTCGTCCTGGGGATCCGCGCCATGGCGCTGGTGGAGCGGCGCCTGGAGGAGCACCTGCTGGGCGCGTGGCGCGCCGGGCGCACCTCGCTGCGCGCCGTACCGGAGCCCGCCGTGCCGTCCGGTTCGTCCGCGTCGTACGGGGAAGGTGCACCCCATGAGGCCCCGGCAGCGAGCCGCAGCGGCGTCCCGCCCGCCGAGCAGGCCTGAGCAAGGAGGACGAGCCATGCGCTCAGAACCCCTGGCAACCCGGGTGGAGACGGCACGCCTCGCGGCGGACCGCGCCCCCGTGCGCTGAGGCCCCCGCGATGGCAGGTGGGGCGGCCCGGTGGCTCCGGCATCCGTACCGGTCGTGGCGGGACTCACGGGCGGGCCGCATGTGGCACCAGGGGGGCGAACTGGAGCTGCTGCAGCGCTCCATGGGGTTCGCGGCACTGGGTCTGGTGACGCTGGTCCCGCTGCTGATCGTGGTCGCCGCGGCCCTGCCCTTCCACGGCAACGGCTTCGCGCAGTGGGTCGTGGACGGCATGGGCCTGTCGGCGCGGCCCGCGGAGGCCGTGCGGGAGCTGTTCGCCGCGCCACGCAAGGTGATCAGCTCCACGAGCGGTCTGAGCCTGCTGGCGCTGGCGCTCTTCGGGCTCTCCTTCGCGGCCTGCGTCGAGGTCGGCTACACCCGGATCTGGCAGGTGCCGCCCACTCCGTGGCACCACGTGTGGCGGCGGGCGGTGTGGCTGGCGGCGCTGACCGCGTACCTGTTCGCGGAGGCGCAGAGCGGGGTGGTGCTGGGCGGGGGGTGGCCGGACACGGTGTTCCGCGGCGGCACGGCCGTCGTGCTGGGCTTCGTCTTCTTCTGGTGGGGCCAGTACTTCCTGCTGGCCGGGCAGGTGCCGTTGGCGGCGCTGGCGCCAGGGGCCGTCGCGACGATGGTCGGCCTCATCGGGCTGCGGGTCTTCTCCTCCTTCGTGTTCGCCCCGCTGATCGTGACCAACGCCGTCTCCTACGGGGCCGTCGGCACGGTGCTGATCGTGCAGTGCTGGCTGATCGGGGTGGGTTTCGTGGTGTTCGGGGGCGCCTTGCTCGGTCGCCATCTGCAGAATCCGAGCAAATGGTTTCATTCAGGATCTTCCGGGCAGGCGGAGGGAAGCGCTGATCGAGCCCTGGAAGGAGAACCCCATGGGTGCCGAGAAGAAGGTCAAGCACACCGGCCAGAAGATGAAGGGCAAAGCGGAGGAGGCCACGGGCAAGGTGACCGGCAATGAGAGCCTGCGCATGAAGGGGAAGAAGGATCAAGTCGGCAGCGACGCCAAGCAGGCCGTGGAGAAGGGCAAGGACGTGGGCAAGGACGTCTTCGGCCGCTGACCGCTCTGGTGACCACGGACCGCGGGACCGGCGGGCGCGCACGCCCGCCGGTCCCGCGCCGGCGGTCAGGCTCGCAGGTAGAAGCGGATGGTGGTGCCGTCGCCTGCGGTGCGCTGGCGCACCAGGTCGGCGATGCGGTGGACCATCAACAGGCCCCTGCCGTGGGGGCGGTCCCGTGACGCAGGGTGGCGGCCGGCGAGCGGGTCGGTCAGCCGTCCGCGGTCGTGCACCTCGCACACCACGTGATCGTCTCCCGCCCAGACGCGGACGACGCCCGACCCGCCGCCGTGCAGCACGCTGTTCGTGATCAGTTCGCCGGCGGCGAGGGAGAACTCGGCGAGCCGCTCGCCGCCCAGGCCCAGTCGGTGTGCCTGGGCCGTCGCGACGTGCCGGGCGTCGGCGAGTTGCGGCTCCGCAAAGCCGAAGGCGAAGGCGCCGTGCGGGGGGTGCGGCAGCCGGTTGTGCGCGGCGATCACCCGGCGTGGTGCGTAGTGCGCGCTGCGTTCCTCGCGGCCGCCGTCGACCACCACGGGATGCGTGGCGCGGGCCTCCGCCAGCACCGCGGCGTCCAGCCGGGCGGCGTCGTAGGGGCACAGGATCGTCACGGGGCGTCCGGCGAAGGCCATGTTGATCAGTGCCTCGTGCTGGGCGCACGCCGGATACTCCAGGGCGCTCCGCCCGGGCCAGACGGGCTCCCCGATGATCCGTACCCGTCCGGTGGGCCGGGTGTCGGCGAAGGCCCGCAGCACACCGGGGATGATGCGGCCGGGATTGCGCCCGGCCCGCTCCATGTCGACCCAGTGCACCTCGGCGCCGCGCGGGCCCAACGCGGCGCGCAACTGGGCGAGACGGGGTGGGGGCACGGCCACCGCGACCGGCTCCCCGGCGGCCATCCCGTCCAGCAGGAAAGGCACCGTGACGGCCGTGTACTCCCGTGCGTTCCGGTAGAACAGCGCGGGGTGCACGAACGGCCCGGCGTCGGAGACCTCGCCGACCTCGCTCAGCACGTCGTCCACCTCCCACCCCCGGGCCGACCTTACCAACCGGCTCCGGGGGGGCGCGGGGTGCCGACGAGGCGTCAGCTGTCGTAGTCGACCGTCAGGTTGTCGGACTCCGCGTAGCTCTGGCAGGTCAGCACGTAGCCCGCGTCGACCTCGGACGCCTCGAGGGCGAAGTTGCGGCGCATCTCGGCCTTGCCGTCGGTGACGAGCGCGCGGCAGGTACCGCAGACGCCGCCCTTGCAGGCGAAGGGCAGATCGGGGCGGGTGCGCTGGGCGCCGTCGAGGACGCTGCGGTCACGGGGCAGGGCGGCCGTGGTCGTACGGCCGTCGAGGACGATGGTGACCTGGCTGACCGGGCCCTCGGCCACGGCGTCCTCGTGGTGCACCGGGGTCACCGGCTCGTCGTCCGCGTAGAACAGCTCCTGGTGCACCCGCTCCCCGGGCACGCCGAGGCCGGCGAGGACCTGCTGGGCGTCGACGACCATGCCGTGCGGGCCGCACAGCCACCAGTGGTCGGCGTTCGGGACGTCGACGAGGCCCTCGACGAGGGTGGCGAGCCGTCCGGCGTCGAGGCGGCCGGAGAGCACCTCGGCCTCGCACGGCTCCCGTGAGAGCACGTGGGCGAGCTGGAACCGGGCGGGGTGCAGGTCCTTCAGCTCGGCGAGCTCGTCGGCGAACATCACGGTGTCGGTGCGCCGGTTGCCGTAGAAGAGCGTGACCCGGGACCCGAGGTCGGCGGCGAGGACGGACTCGGCGATGGAGAGCATCGGGGTGATGCCGGAGCCCGCGGCGATGAGCACATGGTGCCCGGGCGCGGTGAGGTCGGGGGTGAAGGCACCGGTGGGGCCCATGACCTCGACGGTGTCGCCCGGGCGCACCTCGTGCACCAGCCACGACGAGAACAGGCCGCCGGGCACCACACGCACCCCGATGCGGGGGGTGGCGCCGGCGGGCGAGCAGATGGAGTACGAGCGTCGCTCGTCCCGGCCGTCGACCTCGCGGCGCAGCGTGAGGGACTGGCCGGGCGCGAAGGCGAACTCCCCGGCCAGCTCGTGCGGTATGTCGAAGCTGACGGCGGCGGCGTCCTCGCAGAGCGGCTCGACCGCGGCGACCCGCAGGGCGTGGAAGGCCGGGCGGCGGCGGACCCGCGGGGCCGGCGCCTGCGGGGCGGGGATGGTCGGGGCCATCAGATCTCCTTGACGTACTCGAACGGCTCCAGGCAGGCACGGCAGCGCCACAGGGCCTTGCAGGAGGTGGCGGCGAAGCGCGAGGTCTCCTCGGTGTCCGCCGAGCCGCAGCGGGGGCAGGCGACGTCGCGCCGGGTGGCGGTGAGCACCAGCGGCACCGGCCCGGTGACGCGCCGGGGCGCGGGACCGGGAGGTGCGATGCCGTGCTCGGCGAGCTTGCGGCGGCCCTCGGGGGTGATCCAGTCGGTCGTCCACGGCGGGTCCAGCACGGTGCGGATCTCGACCCGGTCGAAGCCCGCGGCGCGCAGCCGGGCGGCCACGTCGGCGCGCATCTCCGCCATGGCCGGGCAGCCGGAGTAGGTGGGGGTGAGGGCGGCCACGACCGTGCCGTCCCCGGTGACCTCGACGTCACGCAGGACGCCGAGGTCGGCCAGGGTCAGCATGGGCAGCTCGGGGTCCGGCACCTCGGCGGCCACGCGGGCCGCCCGGTGCGCGTCGGTGAGCACGGTCACGGCGCTCACCAGACCGCTCCGGGGTGTGCGCGGGCGATGCCCTGCAACTCCGCGAGCAGCGGGGCGAGGTGTTCGGTGCGGTCACCCTCACGGCCGTGGCCGGGCAGGGGATCGGCCTGGACCGGACGCAGCCCGGCGGCCTCGGTGACCTGGCGCAGCGCGGCGGTCACCTCGTCCCGCACACCGGCCGGGTCGGCCCCGCACGTGGCGCCGGCCGTGAACAGCTCCTCCAGGTAAGGGGCGACCTGTTCGAGGCCGGCCCGCATGCGGCGGTGCGACTCCTCGGTGCCGTCGCCGAGCCGTACCACCCACTCGGCGGCGTACTGCCGGTGGTAGGTCAGCTCGTTGACGCCCTTGGCGGCGACGGCGGCGAGCACCGGGTCCTGCGCGGAGCGGGCGAGCCGCTCGAAGACGGCGAGCCGCCAGCAGGACGTGACGAGCAGCCGGGCCATGGAGAACGCGAAGTCCCCGCAGGGAAGTTCGGCCAGGCGGACGTTGCGGAAGTCGGCGGCGTCCCGGAAGTAGGCGTAGGCGTCCTCGTCGCGACCGGTGCCGTCCACCTGACCGGCGCGGGAGTAGAGCAGACGGGCCTGGCCGAGCAGGTCGAGCCCGATGTTGGCGAGGGCCACCTCCTCCTCCAGCTCCGGCGCGCGGGTGCACCACTCGGCCAGGCGCTGGGCGCCCACCAGGGCGTCGTCGCCCAGCGCCAGGCAGTGGGCGGCCAGCTCCGCGGCGTCCACACCGTCGGGCACGGCGGTGTCGACGCCGTGCAGCGGGTCCTCGAAGCCGGTGCCGAAGGCCCAGCGGGCGTCACTGTCGTCGTGCCCCTCGGCCAGGGACAGGTAGACGTGCTCGTCGCTCATGCCCTGCTCCTAGATGTGGGGGACGTCTTCGGGGATGTCGTAGAAGGTGGGGTGCCGGTAGACCTTGTCGGCGCTGGGCGTGAAGAAGGGGTCCTTCTCGTCCCGCGTGGACGCGGCGATGTGCTCCGAGCGCACCACCCAGATGCTCACGCCCTCGTTCCGCCGCGTGTACAGGTCGCGGGCGTGGGTGAGGGCCATGCGGTCGTCGGCCGCGTGCAGGGACCCGACGTGGACGTGGTTCAGGCCGCGCTTGCCGCGGACGAACACCTCGTACAGGGGCCACTCGGCCCGGGTCGTGCTGTCGCCGGTGGTGCTCATGCCACGGCTCCTTCCTCTGCCCGGGCCGCCTGCTTGGCGGCGTGGGCGGTCGCGGCCTCGCGCACCCAGGCGCCTTCCTCGTGTGCGGAGCGGCGGCGTGCCATCCGCTCGGCGTTGCACGGCCCGTCGCCGCTGATGACTCGCTGCAGCTCCGACCAGTCGGGGGTGCCGAAGTCGTGCCGGCCGCGCTCCTCGTCCCAGCGCAGCTCCGGGTCGGGCAGCGTCACGCCGAGCTTGTCGGCCTGCGGGACAGTCATGTCGACGAACCGCTGGCGCAGCTCGTCGTTGCTGTGGCGCTTGATCTTCCAGGCCATCGACGCGGCCGAGTTGGGCGAGTCGCCGTCGGGCGGGCCGAACATCATCAGCGACGGCCACCACCAGCGGTCCACCGCGTCCTGCACCATCTCCCGCTGGGCCTGCGTGCCGCGCATCATCGTCATCAGCAGCTCGTAGCCCTGGCGCTGGTGGAAGGACTCCTCCTTGCAGATGCGCACCATGGCGCGGGCGTACGGCCCGTAGGAGGAGCGGCAGAGCGGCACCTGGTTGCAGATCGCCGCGCCGTCGACGAACCAGCCGATGACGCCGACGTCGGCGAAGCTGAGGGTCGGGTAGTTGAAGATCGAGGAGTACTTCTGGCGGCCCTCGATCAGACGCTGCGTGAGGTCCGCGCGGTCGATGCCCAGGGTCTCGGCGGCCGAGTAGAGGTACAGCCCGTGGCCGGCCTCGTCCTGGACCTTCGCGAACAGGATGGCCTTGCGGCGCAACGACGGGGCACGGGTGATCCACTCGCCCTCGGGCTGCATGCCGATGATCTCCGAGTGCGCGTGCTGCGCGATCTGCCGGATCAGCGTCCTGCGGTAGCCGTCGGGCATCCAGTCCCGCGGCTCGATGCGCTGGTCCCGCGCGATCGTGGCGTCGAAGTGCTCCTGGAGCGGCGCCTGCGCGCCCTCCGCCGGCACGGTGGCGTTCGGTGTGGTCATCGATACCAGCTTCCCCTACCGACCATTCGTTCGGTTACAGTCTGACGAACTTTGCCGCAAGCGGCAAGCCCTGTGGACGACGGTCGCCCGCGGTCCTCCGAAGCCTGCGCTCACACCCGCTCCACCAGCATCGCCACACCCTGGCCGACTCCCACGCAGAGGGTGGCGAGGCCGCGGCGGCCGCCCTCGCGCTCCAGGCGGCCGAGGAGGGTGAGCAGGATGCGGGCGCCCGAGCAGCCCAGCGGGTGACCGAGCGCGATCGCACCGCCGTCGGCGTTGACCCGCTCCTCGTCCAGCTTCAGACGGCGGACGACCGCGAGCGCCTGGGCGGCGAAGGCCTCGTTGAGTTCGACGGCGTCCAGGTCGCCGGTCTGCCATCCGGCGCGGGCGAGCGCCTTCTCCGTCGCCGGTACGGGACCGAGGCCCATGAGGTGGGGCTCGACCCCGGCGGTGGCGGAGGTGACGATCCTGGCGCGGGGCGTGAGGCCGTAGCGCTCGACGGCCGCGCGGCCGGCGACCACGAGGGCCGCGGCGCCGTCGGAGAGCGGCGAGGAGGAACCGGCGGTCACGATGCCGTCCTTGCGGAAGATGGTGCGCAGGGTCCCGAGCTTCTCCAGGGTGGTGGAGGGACGCGGGCCCTCGTCACGGGTGACCTCGCCGTCCTTGACGGCGACCGGCACGATCTCGCGGTTGAAACGGCCGGCCTCCTGAGCCGCGACGGCCCGCCGGTGGCTGCGCAGCGCGAAGGCGTCGGAGTCGGCGCGGCTGATCCCGTCCAGGGCGGCGACCTCCTCCGCGGTCTCCCCCATGGACAGCGTGTCCTTCGCGGTGAAGCGCGGGTTGGTGAAGCGCCAGCCCAAGGAGGTGTCGTGCACCTCACCCGGCTTGGCCCACGGGGTGCCGGGCTTGGCCATCACCCAGGGGGCACGGGTCATGGACTCCACCCCGCCGGCGACCACCAGGTCGGCCTCGCCGGAGCGGATCGCCTGCGCCGCCGAGGCCACGGCGGTGAGGCCGGAGGCGCACAGCCGGTTGACGGTGTAGCCGGGCACCGTGTGCGGCAGGCCGGCCAGCAGCACGGCCATCCGGGCGACGTCGCGGTTGTCCTCGCCCGCCTGGTTGGCGGCGCCGAGGATCACCTCGTCCACGGCCCCGGCCGGGATCCCGGCGCGGCTCACGGCCTCGCCGACCACCAGGGCCGCCAGGTCGTCGGGGCGCACGGAGGCCAGGGCGCCGCCGTAACGGCCCTGCGGGGTCCGCGCGCCGTCGATCAGGAAGACCTCGTCTGCGGGTCGCGCGGGGAGGTGCTGGGACATGCGTTCCACCTCTTGACAGGCAGTTCGGATGCTGGATTACCTTGGGTGCCGCACGCTAACCGAATGTTCGGTCGGTTCACAAGGGTGGTGACGATCGTGAGGGATGCCATGGACGCGACCCAGGGCCCGGCGGAGAGCATGTTCGCCGCCGACAAGGCGTCGCAGAGCCTGGGCATCGAGCTGCTGGAGACCGGCGAGGGGACGGCCGTGCTGCGCATGACCGTCACGCCCGCGATGGTCAACGGGCACGGGATCGCCCACGGGGGCTACCTCTTCCTGTTCGCCGACACCGCCTTCGCCTGCGCCTGCAACAGCCACGGCCCGGTGACGGTGGCCGCCGGGGCGGACATCTCCTTCGTCGCCCCCGTCCACGAGGGCGACGAACTGGTCGCCACCGCGCAAGAGCGCACCCGCTTCGGCCGCAGCGGCATCTACGACGTGAGCATCCTGCGGGGCGACCAGGTGGTGGCGGAGTTCCGCGGGCGCAGCCGCAGCATCGGACGCACGAAGGAGAACGGATGAGCAGCGAGCCGACGGACCGGGCGGCCGCGGGGGCGCGCCTGGGAGAGCCGCTCCCCGACGGCCTGCTGGACGCCGCCGAGAAGCTGGGCCCCGGAGAGCTGCGGGAGCTGCAGCTCACCCGGCTCCGGGCGACACTGCGCCACGCGTACGACAACGTCGAGGCCTACCGGAAGAAGTTCGACGAGGCCGGGCTGCGCCCCGAGGACTGCGCGAGCCTGGACGACCTGGCGCGCTTCCCGTTCACCACCAAGGCCGACCTGCGCGACAACTACCCCTTCGGCATGTTCGCCGTGCCCATGGACCAGGTGCGCCGCGTCCACGCCTCCAGTGGCACGACCGGCCTGCCGACCGTGGTGGGCTACACCGAGAACGACCTGTCCATGTGGTCCGACGTGGTGGCCCGTTCCATACGCGCCGCCGGCGGGCGCCCCGGCCACAAGGTGCACGTCTCCTACGGCTACGGCCTGTTCACCGGCGGCCTGGGCGCGCACTACGGCGCGGAGCGCGCCGGGTGCACGGTGATCCCCGCCTCCGGCGGCATGACCGCCCGTCAGGTGCAGATCATCCAGGACTTCCAGCCCGAGATCATCATGGTCACCCCGTCGTACATGCTGACCCTGCTGGACGAGTTCGAGCGCCAGGGCGTCGACCCGCGCGGCACCTCGCTGCGGATCGGCATCTTCGGCGCGGAGCCGTGGACGGAGGAGATGCGCCGGGAGATCGAGGAGCGGATGGACATCCACGCCGTCGACATCTACGGCCTGTCCGAGGTGATCGGCCCGGGCGTCGCCCAGGAGTGCGTGGAGACCAAGGACGGCCTGCACGTGTGGGAGGACCACTTCTACCCCGAGGTGGTGGACCCGATCACGGGCGAGCCGGTACCGGAGGGCGAGGAGGGCGAGCTGGTCTTCACCTCCCTCACCAAGGAGGCGCTGCCGATCATCCGTTACCGCACCCGTGACCTGACCCGGCTGCTGCCCGGCACCGCGCGCCCCGCCTTCCGCCGCATCCAGAAGATCACCGGCCGCTCCGACGACATGATCATCCTGCGTGGGGTGAACGTCTTCCCCAGCCAGATCGAGGAGATCGTGCTGCGCACGCCCGGCGTGGCCCCGCACTTCCAGATCCGGCTCACCAAGCGCGGCCGCATGGACCACATGGAGGTCGTCGTCGAGGCGCGCCCCGACGCCGGGGCCGCGCCGCGCGAGGAGGCGGCACGCTCCATCGCGGCGGGCGTCAAGGACGGCGTGGGCGTCAGCGTCGAGGTGACGGTCGTCGACCCCGACACCGTGGAGCGGTCCGTCGGCAAGATCCGCCGCGTACGGGACCTGCGGGCCGGATAGCGGCGCGCCCCCCGCACCCACGCCCCCGCACCCACGCTCTCGGCCGCACCGCGTTGACATGCAGCCGTCCGGCTGCCTATGTTCGACAGGCAGCCGGACGGCTGCATTTCCGGAACGGCGGGGAAGCGGGATGGACGAGGTATTCAAGGCGCTGGCCGACGCCAGCCGCCGGCGACTGCTGGACAGCCTCAACGCACGCAACGGGCAGACCCTGCGCGAGCTGTGCGCGGGGCTGGACATGGCCCGCCAGTCGGTCAGCAAGCACCTGGCCGTACTGGAGGAGGCCCGGCTGGTCACCACGGTCCGGCGGGGCCGGGAGAAGCTGCACTACCTCAACGCCGCACCGATCAACGCCGTCGCCGAACGATGGATCGACCGGTACGACCGCGAGCGCGCGCAGGCGCTCGCCGACCTCCAGAGGGCATTGGAGCAGGCACCCATGAGCGAGTCCGCATTCGTCTACACGACCTACGTCCGCACCACGCCCGAGCGCCTCTGGCAGGCGCTGACCGACCAGGCGTTCACCCGCCGCTACTGGGGCGTCGCCTTCGAGACCGACTGGGCGGCCGGCTCGGCCATGGTCTGGGAGGAGGGCGGCGCCCGCACCGCCGATCCCGCCCAGGTCGTGCTGGAGTCCGATCCGCCGCGCCGGCTCTCCTACACCTGGCACACCTTCACCCCGCAGTGGGCTCGGAACGCGGGGGTGAGCGAGGAGGTCCGCGCCCGCCTGGCGGGGGATCGCCGCTCCCAGGTGACGTTCGAGATCGAACCGCTCGGGGAGACGGTCAGGCTGACCGTCGTCCACGAGGCCCACGACCCGGACAGCGGGGTGCTGGGCATGGTCTCCCAGGGCTGGCCCGCCCTCATCTCGGGACTGAAAACGCTGCTGGAGACGGGCGAGCCGCTGCCTGAACCGCAAGGCCCCTGACCGCCCCGCGGGGCACGTGGTGCGGGAGGCTCCTGCACCACGTGCCGGGGCGGGTCGGGTCAGTTGACCGCCAGGACCGCCGTGTTGTTGGTGGTGTCCGGGTCGTACGGGAACTCGCCGAACTCCGGGTGGATGCTCACGGCACCGGTCGTGCCGGGCACCACGGTGTCGATCCGCAGCGAGAAGTCGTACGAGCGCTCGGTGTTCTCCAGCACCCAGTACGGCAGGGGGCAGTCGTAGCGCGGCGCCCCCGTCTCCTGCGGGTAGTAGCCGCCGGAGAGGGTGTGCGGGTCACAGCCGGACGGGACGCCGGTGACCTTGGTGCCCGCGGGGACGATCAGCCGGACCTTCGCGACGGGGTCGCCGGAGCCGAGGTTGCCGAGCCAGGCCGGGCCGTTGTTGCGGAACGTGAGCCGGGCCGTCACCGTCTCGCCCGCCGCACCGGTGACCGCGTCGCCGGTCACCGCGAAGTCCGCGGTGTTGTCGGCGCTGACGCCGACCACCGTGTAGTTGTCATCGCTCTCGAGGTCCTCGGCGCCCCCGCCGGGCTCGACGCTGATGTCGAGCCGCTCGTTCATCGCGTACGGGGCGAGCACCGCCTTGAGCTGCTTGGGCAGCCGGAAGGAGTCCCCCGGCGCCAGCACCCGGTCGAAGGTGCACGTCGCGAAGGTCATCGGCGCGTACTCGCCGTCGTTCGACGTCGTGTAGGTGCAGCGCTTGTACTTGGTCAGCTTCTGGATGCCGTAGGAGGCCATGAACTTCAGCGTGAAGCCCTGCGCGCTCTCGTTGCCGTTGTTGGTCAGCCCGAACGGGAGCCGCACCGTGGCGCCGGGGGCGGCGTGCTGGACCGGGGCGATCTCCGCGAGCGACAGGTCCGGGCCGGAGGAGACGGTGAGCGTGGTGTCGGAGTCGCCCCGCGGGGCGGTGAGGGTGCCGTCGGGGCCGCCGACGGCGGTCGCCTCGTAGGTGATCCGGCCGGACGCCCCGTTCGCCGCACCGTCCGCCGCGCGTACCGGGAGGTGGATCTGCCTGCGGTAGTCGCCGCCGATCACGGGCACCTCGGGCACGTGACAGACGGCGATCGTGCCGCTGGGCGTGCAGTTCTCCGGCCAGGTCACCTCCGCGACGCCCGCCACCCCGGAGATGTCCACGGTGACCTCGCCCTCGGTGACCGTGAAGTTGTCGTTGTCGTGGTAGATGCCGATGTCGAGCGTCCGCGACTGCGGTTCTCCGCCGCCCGTGCCGAAGGGCAGCGACAGTTCGGACGGTGCGTTGATCCACAGCTGGTCGGTCTCGGCGGCGTGCGCGGGCACGGCGAGACCGGCCACGAACAGGCCGGCCGCCGCGACGGCAGAGGCTCCGAGGCGCAGCGAGCGCCCGACGGAGTCAGATCGCATGACTCTTCCCCAAGGGTGTGGCCACATCAGTGGTGCACCGGGGTCTCCGGTGCACCCGTATGACGATCAAGGAAGAGCAAAGGTTGTACGCCCTTCCAGCTCAAGTCCACATGATGAGGCCGCACTTCACGTTGCCGTCAGAAGCCCGCGGAGGAAGGCCAGTGCCTCCTCGTCGTCGTCGATGGCGCCGCCCTCGTGCCCGTTCCAGGGCCAGACGGCGATCTCCTTGGGTCCCGCGTACGCGTTGTACGCGGCGAAGACGGTGGAGGGCGGCGTGATCTCGTCCATCAGGGCCGCGGAGAAGCGGGCCGGTACCCGGGCGCGGGCGGCGAAGTTGACGCCGTCGAAGTAGGACAGGGTGCGCATGGCCCGCTCGGCGTTGCCGCGGTGCACGGCGAGGTAGCGGCCGATCTCACGGTACGGGTCCGCGTCCGTGATCACCGTGGCCCGGGGGAAGTCGCACAGGAACGGGACGTGCGCCACCAGGGCGTGCACCTCCGGGGCGAGGGCGGCCACGGCGAGCGCGGTGCCGCCGCCCTGGCTCGCGCCGAGGACGGCGATCCGGCCGGGGTCCACCGAGGGCAGCGTGCGGACCGCGTCCACGGCGCGGACGGCGTCCGTGAACAGGCGGCGGTAGTAGTACGTGCGGGGGTCGTCGATGCCGCGGGTCATCATCCCGGGGGCCTGCGGGCCCGTGGTGCCGGAGTCGGGGGTGTCGCCGCGGCTCCAGCCCGACCCCTGGCCACGGGTGTCCATGTGGAGGTGGGCGAAACCCGCCGACGCCCACAGCAGGTTGTCCAGGGCGTGGCCCCGGCCGCCGCCGTAGCCGACGTACTGGACGACCGCGGGCAGCGGTCCCTCGGCACCGTGCGGCAGCCGCAGCCAGGCCCGCACCGGCTCGCCGCCGTAGCCGGGGAAGGTGACGTCGAAGACGCGCACCGTGTGCAGCCGCGGACCGGGCGCGGGGGTGACGGTGACGGCCGCGGTCCCGGCGGCGCGCGACTCGGCGAGCGTCGTGCTCCAGAAGTCGTCGAAGTCGGCGGGCGCGGTCTGGCTGCTGCGGTGGTCCCGGAGTTCGGCCTCGGGGAGATCGGTGAACAATGTCGGCTCCTGGTCAGGGGGCGAGAGGCCGGTAGTCGAACCAGTCGATGTCGGCGACGGTGGTGGAGGAGGCGCCGTGGGCGGTGGCGTACGGGCCGAGCCAGACGCCGAGGAAGCCGCCCGCGCGGGGCGAGCTGAGGAATCCGCCGTCCACGGAGGTCAGTTCGGCCTCCGCCTCGGGCCCGGCGCCGGCGGGGGCGTAGCGCAGCCCGTAGCGCTGACCCTCGGCGTGGATGCGCAGGACCACCGGGCCCGAGGGCAACGGCGCCTGCGCGAGCAGGCGTTGCTCGCCCCGCGTGCGGACCGCGGCGAGCACGCGGCAGCCGCCGCGCCCGTCACCGGCCACCGCGAGCACCAGATGGTCCGCCTCGGACTGGCGGACGGCGATCCCCGCCCACTCCTGCGGCGTCCCGGGCGCCACGTCGAGGAGCGCGGACACGCTGACGTCCTGGTGCTGCTGGCGCCGGCCCAGGAAGCAGGGGGTGCCTACGTCGGCGAGCGTGGAAGGCCCGAGCGGCAGCCGCAGCGAGCCGGGACGTCCGGTGAGCGACCAGAAGGGTTCCCCGGTGCGCACCTGGTTCCACCGCGGGTCCAGCCGTGGGCCGTCGAAGTCGTCGCGCACCGGCTCCGGGTGGGGATCATGAGGGGACCCGGCGACCGCGGGCGGACGGAACGGGCCGAGCGTGGTGCCGACGCCGGGCGCGAAGAGCGGCCAGCCGTCCTCCCAGCGCACCGGGACGAGGAAGGTCTCCCGCCCGAGGTTGGGGTGGTACCCGCCGTACGGACGGCTGCCCAGCAGCACCGCCCACCACTGCCCCTGCGCCGTGCGCACCAGGTCGGCGTGGCCGACGCCCACGACGGGGAAGTCACGGCCCAGGTGCCGGTGGGTGAAGACCGGATTGGCCGGGTTCCCGGTGTACGGACCGGTGACGTGGTCGGCGCGGGCGACGCTGACGGCGTGCCCGTGCTCGGTGCCGCCCTCCGCCGCCAGCAGGTAGTAGCGGCCGTCCACCGTGTACAGGTGGGGTCCCTCGGCCCACACGGCGCCGTGCAGCGCGCCGCGCCACAGCAGGTGCTCGGGGCCGGTGAGGGTCAGCTCCGCGGCGTCGAACTCCCGCAGCCAGACGTCGGTCTGGCCCTCCCACTCCCCCGGTTCCGCGAGCCGCGTGCCGGTGCACCAGGCGCGGCCGTCGTCGTCGAAGAACAGGGAGGGGTCGATGCCGGGCGCGTCGTCCAGCCACACCGGGTCGCTCCACGGCCCGGCGGGGTCGGTGGCGGTGACGACGAAGGTGCCGCCCTGTCCGCTGCCGCCCACCAGGGTGGTCACGACGTAGAAGCGGCCCCGGTGGTGCCGGATCGTCGCGGCGAAGATCCCCTCGGAGGAGGCGACGGTGCCGAGGTCCACCTGCGAGGGCCGGTCCAGGACGTGCCCGATCGGCCGCCAGTGGACCAGGTCGCGGCTGTGGAACACCGGGATCCCCGGGAAGTACTCGAACGTCGAGTTCACCAGGTAGAAATCGGCCCCGACCCGGCAGACGCTCGGGTCGGGATGGCAGCCCGGCAGGACGGGGTTGGCGACGTCCACCGTCGACACGGCCGCCTCCCCCGTCCCTTCGGGCAGGTTCACCTGGACTCCTCCGGTGCGCCGGTGACCAGCACGTGCAGCCGCCGGGTGTGGTCCACCTGCCGTGCCGGGCCGGTGAGTTCGGCCCGCACGGTGAACCGGACGTCGGTGCTGGAGGCCGCCAGCCGCACCTCCAGCTCCCCCGGTTCCACGACGCGGCGGCCGTCCCGGCCGGTGAAGGCGGCGACGTCGGCGGGGACCGTGACGCCGATGCGCCGCGCCTCGCCCGCCTCCAGCGGCACCCGGAGGTAGCCGACGAGCCGCTGCACCGGCTGGACGACGGAGGCGATCGGGTCGTGCAGGTAGACCTGGACGACCTCGCTGCCCGCGCGACCGCCGGTGTTGCGGACGGTGAAGGACAGTTCGACCTCGCCGTCGGTGCCGGTGACGGCCCGGCCGTCGGCGCCGCCGTGCACCTGCGGCGCGGACCACTCGAAGGCCGTGTACGTCAGCCCGTGGCCGAAGCCGAAGGCCGCGGCCGGGTCGATGTTGGAGACCTCGCTGGCCCGCGCGAGCGGCGCGGCGAGGTAGGTGGAGGGCTGGACGCCCGGGTGCCGGGGCACGCTCACCGGCAGCCGCCCGGACGGGTTGATGCGCCCGCTCAGCACTCCGGCCAGGGCCGGGGTGCCCTCCTGTCCCGGGAAGAAGGTCTGGACGACGGCCGCGGCCTCGTCCACGGCCCGTCCGAGGGCGTACGGGCGGCCGGCCAGCAGGGTGAGCACGACGGGCGTCCCCGTGTCGAGGAGCGCGTCGAGCAGCCGCTGCTGCACGCCGGGCAGGGTGAGCGACTCCGCGTCGCAGCCCTCGCCGCTGGTGCCGCGGCCGAAGAGCCCGGCACGGTCGCCCAGCGCGGCGACCACCACGTCGGCGTCCAGGGCCGCGCGTACGGCCGCCGCGATGCCGGAGACATCGCTGTCATCGACGCCGCAGCCCGCCACGGTCACGATCTCGGAGCCGGGGAACTCCGCCACCAGGGCCTGGCGCAGCGTGGGCAGGTCGATGCCGAGCGGGGTGTCCGGGTGCTGGGCGCCGACGTGCACGGGGAAGGAGTAGCAGCCCAGCACGGCGGTCGGGGTCTGCGCCTGGGGGCCGACGAGCGCGATGCGGGCGGGCCGCCCCAGGGGCAGGGTGCCGTCGTTGCTCAGCAGGACGGCGGACCGCTCGGCCAGGCGCCGCGACAGGTCCCGGTGGGCGGCGGAGTTCAGGTCGACCGTGCCGCGCAGGCCCTGCGGATCGGTGAGGTCGGCCCCGGCGAGCGCGGACGGCACCGGGCTCCACCCGGGGTCGAGCAGGCCGAGCTGCGCCTTCTGGGTCAGGACGCGGCGCAGCGCGCGGTCCACGAGCTTCTCGTCGACCAGACCCGCGGCGACGGCGTCCCGCAGCGGCTGCCCGAAGGTCTTGACGGTGGGGAGCTCCACGTCCACGCCGGCGTGCAGCGCGGTGCCCGCCGCGTCCGCCCAGTCGGCGGCGACGCCGTGCAGGGTCTTGAGGAAGGCGATCCCGAAGTAGTCGGCGACCACGGTCCCGTCGAAGCCCCAGGTGTCCCGGAGCAGTCCCGTGAGCAGCTCCTCGTCGGCGGCCGAGGGGACGCCGTCGGTGTCGGTGTACGCGTGCATCACGGACCGGACGCCGCTCTCCCGGACCGCCATCTCGAAGGGCGGCAGGACGACGTCCGCGCGCTCCCGCGGGCCCATGCTGACCGGCGCCAGGTTGCGCCCGGCGCGGGAGGCGGAGTAGCCGGCGAAGTGCTTCAGGGTGGCCACGATGCCCGCGGACTCCAGGCCCTGGATGTACGCGGTGGCGATGGTCCCGACGAGGTACGGGTCCTCGCCGATGGTCTCCTCGACCCGGCCCCAGCGCGCGTCGCGCACGACGTCGAGGACCGGGGCCAGACCCTGGTGGACGCCGACCGAGCGCATGTCGCGGCCGATGGCCGCGGCCATCACCCGGACCAGCTCGGGGTCGAAGGAGGCGCCCCAGGACAACGGGACGGGGTAGGTGGTCGCGCCCCAGGCCGCGAAGCCCGCGAGGCACTCCTCGTGGGCCATGGCCGGGATGCCGAACCGGTTGGCCGCGGCGACCCGTTGCTGGGTGCGCATCAGGGACAGCGCGCCCAGGGCGGGGTCGACGGGGACGGTGCCGAAGGGCCGGGTGAGCTGTCCGAGGCCGTCCGGCAGGAGGTCTTCCAGACGGGGCGGCTCGTCCATGTCGTGCTGGTGGGGGGCCACTTCGGCCCCCTCACTGGAGGCGCCGACCCAGACGCCGTAGAGCTGGGCGATCTTCTCGTCCAGGGTCATGTCGCGGATCAGCGCCTCGACGCGGGAGTCGGCGGTCACGTTGTCGTTCACTTTCCTCCGACGCCCATGAGCCCCTGCACGAGGGCACGGCGGGCGAACAGGTAGACGAGCAGGACAGGGATCGTGGACAGCACCACGGCGGCCAGCAGGCCGGGGATGTTGATGCCGTACTGGGTCCGGAAGTTGTAGAGGCCCAGCGTGATCACCTTGGTCTCCTCGGACTGGGTGAGCACGAGGGGGAAGAGGAAGCCGTTCCACGCCTGCAGGGCGGAGAAGACGACGATCGTCGACAGCCCGCTGCCGGACAGCGGCAGGACGAGCTGGAAGAAGGTCCGCCGGACGGAGGCGCCGTCCATGGCCATCGCCTCGAACAGGTCGGAGGTGATGTCGCGCATCGTGCCGGTCAGGATCAGCGTGCACACCGGCAGGCAGAACGCCGCCGTCGGCAGGATGATGCCGATGAGGTTGTCGTAGAGCCCGGCCTTGCTGATGACGTAGAACATCGGGACGATCACGGCCTGCGCGGGGATGGCCAGGCCCAGCAGGAAGAGCCGGAACACCCCGGACGTGCCGCGGCCCCGGTTGCGGACGATGGTGAACGCCAGCGGCGGCACGAGCAGCAGCACGATGGCCACCACGCTGACCGTGACGACGACCGTGTTGAGGAAGTACTGCCCGAAGCCGTTGCTGAAGTCCTGGACGTAGTTGTCCAGCGTGAAGGAGCGGGGGAAGGCCAGCGGGCCGTTGGCGCTGTACTCCTCGCGCGTCTGCACGGTGGCGCCGAGCATGACGTACAGCGGCAGGCCCACCAGCGCGAGCCACAGCAGGGCGCCCAGGCCCGCCAGGTAGTTGGGGCGGCGCCTCATCAGAGCCCCTCCTTGGTGCCGGCCATCTTGTCGTAGCCGGAGACGCGGACGACGATCAGTGAGATCACGGTGGCGACGACGACGAGCATCAGCGCGACCGCAGCGCCCGCGCCGAAGTCGAACCCCTTGAAGGCCTTGTCGTACATGTAGTAGGCGCTGATGGTGGTGTCGGTGCCGGGGCCGCCCTGGGTGAGGATCAGCACCGTGTCGAAGGTGGTGAGACCGCCGACGATCATCAGGATCATCGAGGTGATGATCGAGTTGCGCAGCTGCGGCAGCGTGATGTGGAAGAACTGCCGTACGGTGCCCGCGCCGTCGATCTGCGCCGCCTGGTAGAGCACCTGCGGGATCGCCCGGGTCGCACCCTGGTAGATCAGGGCGTGGAACGGGGTGAACTGCCAGGTGCTGACGAAAACCAGCACGCCGATCGCGGCGGTCTGCGTGCCGAAGAGGTTGCCGTCGCCGAACAGCCAGCGCGCCTGCGAGGGCACACCGAAGTTCGGGTCGAGCAGCGCGCGCCACAGCACCGACACGGCGGTCGCGGACAGCAGCAGCGGCACGAAGAAGACCGCCGACAGCACGGCGCGGTTGCGCTGGGGACCGGCCGCCCAGACGCCGAGCAGGATGCTCAGCGGGGTTTGGACGACGACGCCCAGCACGGTGAGCAGCACGCTCAGCCAGAGGCTCTTGATCATGACGGGGTCCTGAAAGACCCGGACCCAGGTGTCGAAGCCCGCGAACTCGGGCGAGCCAAGTCCGCTCCAGGTGGTGAAGGACAGCACCGCCACCAGCACCAGCGGCACGACGGCGAACAGGGCGAAGAAGATCGTGGCGGGGAGCGCCCAGGCGAGGCCCGGCCGGCCGATGGTACGGCCGACCGGGCGCTGCGTCTGCCGCTTGCCCGTCACGGAGGCAGTGAGGGAGACCATGCGGGACGTCGCTCTCAGGAGGTGGGCAGGGCCTGCATGGCCTTGATGAAGCCGTCCGCGTCGACCTGGCCGTTGAAGAACTGCTGCACGGCCTGGTGGATCGGCGTGATGCCCGACGGCGGGTAGGCCTGGTCCCACGACAGCTGGAACGAGGGTGCCTTCTGGACCAGGTCGAACTGGTACTTCAGGTAGTCCGGGTTGTCGGCCGAGTCGAGGAACTTGGTGGTGTTCGTGGTGGTCGGCAGGTTGCCGATGGCCAGCTGCTGCTTCACGAAGTCGTCGGAGTACATCAGCTTGAGGAACTCCGCCACCGCTTCGGGGTGCTCGGTCTTCTTCAGCACCGAGTAGAAGTTGTTGGTGTTGCCGACGACGTTCGCGGCGTCACCCTTGCCGCCGGTGACGGTCGGGAAGTTGGTGTAGCCGAGGTCGTTCTTGGCGAAGTCCGGGCTGGCGTCCTGCTGCGTGGAGTACTCCCAGGAGCCCATGAGCTCGAAGCCGGCCTTGCCGCTGGCGAGGAGCTGGGGCGAGCCGCCGTCGGTGAACTTCACCGAGTCGAAGTTGGTGCCGAAGGCGCCGGCGTCGATGAGCTCCTTGAGCATGCCCAGCGCCTTCTTGCTGTCCTCGCTCTCCCAGGCGCTCTTGTCGCCGCCGAGGGCCTTGGTGAACAGCTCCGGGCCGGCGACGCGGTCGTAGAGGTACTCGAACCACATCAGCGTCGGCCACTGGTCGCCGCCGCCGAGCGCGATCGGGGTGACGCCCTTGGCCTTGAGCTTCTTGACCGCGTCGATGAGCTCGTCCCAGGTCTGCGGGGGCTGGACGCCCGCGTCCGCGAGGACCTTCTTGTTGTTGAACATCAGCACCGGCTGGGTGCCGCGCATCGGCACGCCGTAGGACTTGCCGTCGACGACCGCCGTGTTGAAGACCGAGGACAGGAAGTTGTCCTTCAGGCCCGGGTCCTTCTTGATGAAGTCGTCGAGCGGGAGCAGCAGACCGGCCTTCACGAACGGCTGGATGCTGCCGCCACCCCAGTTGAAGAAGACGTCGGGGGCCTGCTTGGTGTTGATGACGGTCTGCAGCTTCTGCTGGTAGTCCGCGCCGGGGACCGTGTCGAGGACGGCCTTGACCTTCGAGGTCTTGTTGAACTCGGCGACGATCGCCTTCTCCACCTTGTTCGCGGAGTCGCCGTACACGAGGACGTGAATCGTCCCGGAATCGCCTCCCGCGGAGGCGCCATCGCCGCCGCAGGCGGTCAGGGTCAGGCCCAGTGCCAGTGTCGCGCCGCCGGCGACGGCACGGGGGAACCACGCACGCTTCTTCATGATCGACCTCTCGAAAGTTTCGGCCGCTTTGCCGAAATTCGCCTGACGACGGACCGTAGGCTCCCTCCTCGCCGGGGTCAACAGCGTGGAATTGACGCGACCAAACCGTTACCGAAGGGCGGTGCTCTATCCTGTGCCGCATGCGTGATGATGAGACCGAGGGCCGTATCACCCTGGCCGACGTGGCTTCGAAAGCGGGCGTCTCACTTTCGACAGTTTCGAAGGTGCTCAACGGACGTCCCGATGTGGCCGCGCCGACCCGGAGCAAGGTCGAGCGCCTGCTGGAGGCGAACGGCTACCAGCGCCCCTCCCCCACCCAGCCCGAGTCGCGGCTGATCGAGATCGTCTTCCACGAGCTCGAGAGCGTCTGGGCGATGGAGCTCATCCGGGGCGTGGAGAACGTCGCCAAGAGCCGCAACATGAGCGTGGTGCTCACCGAGAGCGGCACCCGCCACGCCCCCGGCCCCGAGTGGATCGAGGGCGTGCTGCGCCGCCGACCGCTCGGCGTCGTCCTGGTCTTCTCCTCGCTGCCCGACGACATCAAGCGCAAGCTGCGCTCACGGGCCATCAACTTCGTGATCATCGACCCGGCCGGCGATCCCGAACCCGACGTCCCGTCCGTGGGCTCGGCGAACTGGGCCGGCGGCGTCGCGGCCACCCGGCACCTCATCGACCTCGGCCACCGCCGCATCGGCATCATCACCGGGCCCGACGACATGCTGTGCTCCCTGGCCCGTCTCGACGGCTTCCGCTCGGCCATGGGCATGGCGGGGCTCACCGTCGACAACGACCTGATCCGCTACGGGGACTTCCACGTGCAGGGCGGGCACGACGGGGCCCTCGCCCTGCTGGAGCGGCCCGACCCGCCGACCGCCATCTTCGCCGGCAGCGACCTGCAGGCGCTCGGCGTCCTGGAGGCGGCCCGGGTCAAGGGTCTGCAGGTGCCGCGCGACCTGTCCGTGGTCGGCTACGACGACATCCCGCTCGCCCAGTGGGCGAGCCCGTCGCTCACCACCGTCAACCAGCCGCTGGTCGAGATGGCCGAGGAGGCCGCCCGGATGCTGCTCCGGCTGTCCCAGCCCGACGAGACCGGCGACAAGAGCAACACCCGTATGGAGCTGGGCGTCAGACTGGTCGTCAGGAAGAGCACCGCAGCGCCGCGCGACGCCGGGGCGACGCGCGAGGACTGATCTCCGGAAGGGCGCGGAGCGGGCGCACGGCATCGCCGGCGGGGGCGCGGAGCACCCTAGCGGAGGACTGTGTGACGAAGGCCACACCCGATGTCAACGCCTTTCGGAGTGGCGGTGATTACCGCGGGCGGGTGGCGGGAAATGCTCGCTATGGCCGAGGCCGAGAGCCCGGTCTGCCCCGCTGGTGGGCGTTCTTCTGAGGGGGAGATGCACCCATGCGCACCCATGCACGACACAGCCGCGGCGAACGCACGCTGGTGGCGCTCGAGGAGGAGCACGAACGTCGCGAGCCGTTCGAGCTGCTGACGGCGGAAGACGCCGAAGACGCCTTCGACGACGAAGGCTTTGAGATCTTCCGGGTGCACTGCCCCGACTGCGCCCGCCCGATCGCGCTCTTCACCGACGAGGACGTCCTGCCGCAGCACGCGCTGTGCGCCTCGCCCTGGAACCCCTTCGGGCTGACGGTCTGCCCCGGCTCGGGGCGTGCCACCGCCGAGGCCTCGCCGGCCCCCGGCGACGCCCGGGACGACGACACGGAGTGGGGCGCGCTGCTGACGCTCCCCGCCGGGCTGGACTGGCGCACGCAGCCGTTCTCCCACGTGGGCGGACCCGGTTCACAGCCGATCCGCGTGCCGTTCCAGCGCGCGGCCTGACCCGCGCCCACCTTACGCACGGTGCCGCGCCGCCCCCGCCGGGCGGCGCGGCACGACCGTCTCAGTGCTCCTTGCTCTCCGGCCCTGCGAGGCTGCGGGCGATCACCATGCGCTGGATCTGGTTGGTGCCCTCGACGATCTGCAGCACCTTGGCCTCGCGCATGTACCGCTCGACGGGGAAGTCGGCGGTGTAGCCGTAGCCCCCGAGCAGCTGCACCGCGTCCGTGGTCACCTGCATCGCGGCGTCCGTGCAGAACAGCTTGGCCATGGCCGCCTGCCGGGAGAACGGCCGGCCCGCGTCCCGCAGCCGGGCGGCCGCGAGGTACAGCGCCCGGCCGGCCTCGATCTTGGTGGCCATGTCGGCGATCATGAAGCGCAGCCCCTGGAAGTCCACGACGGGACGGCCGAACTGCTGCCGGGTCATCCCGTACGCGAGCGCCTCGTCGAGGGCGGCCTGGGCGACGCCGATGGCGCAGGCGGCGATGCCGAGGCGGCCGGAGTCGAGCGCGGCCAGCGCGATGGTGAAGCCCTGGCCCTCGTCACCGACGCGGCGGCTGTCGGGGACGGTCACGCCGTCGAAGTGGACCTGGGCCGTGGGCGACCCCTTCATGCCCATCTTCTTCTCCGGGACCGCCGCGGTCAGGCCCTCCGCGTCGCCGGGCACCAGGTACGCGGTGATGCCGCGCGGGCCCTCGGCGCCGCTGCGGGCGAGCACCGTGTAGAAGTCTGCGACACCGCCGTGGGTGATCCACGCCTTGGTGCCCTCGATCCGCCACGCGTCGCCCTCGCGGGTGGCACGGGTCCGCAGGGACGCGGCGTCGGAGCCGGAGGCGGGCTCGGAAAGGCTGTAGGCGCCGAGCAGGGAGCCGCCGAGCATGGCCGGCAGGTGCTCGGTGCGCTGCTCCTTGCTGCCGAACTGGGCGACCGCGTGGCAGGCCAGGGTGTGCACGCTCACCCCGAGACCGACGGTCAGGCGCGCCGCCGCCAGTTCCTCCAGGACCTGCAGGTAGACCTCGTACGGCTGGCCACCGCCGCCGTGCTCCTCCGGGTAGGGCAGTCCGAGCAGCCCCGCCTCGCCGATGAGGCGGAAGACCTCGCGCGGGAAGACGCCCGCGTCCTCCTCCTCGGCCGCCCTGGGCTTGATCTCCCGCTGGGCCAGCTCGCGTACGAGCGCGAGCAGGTCGCGGGCCTCCTCGGTGGGAAGCTGTCGGTCCACCGGCTGAAGGCCGTCGTGGGACATGGCGGCACTCTCCTCCCTGTCGGGCGCTGCGGCGGCGTCCGCACAGGGTGTGGCGGCGCTACCGGGTTGTCGACCGTAGACCGATGGTCTCCTGCCGGGTCACGGCATGGTCCGACCTGCGGCTTCGGCGCGTTGGAGTATGCCCGATCGGAGGTGTCGGAGTCACGGGGTGCCAGGCCCTCCGGAGCGTGCGGCAGCGGATTTTTTCATACCGCGCGCCCATGGGCGGGCTTTTCGCAAGGCTGTACGGGTCATGGGGCCGTTCGGGTTAGCGTCGTCCCGCGCGCGGTGCGCGTGCGGGGCGTGTGTCGCCCGTGCCAGGAGTCGAGGAAAGGTGATGCCGGTGTCCGTGTTCCGTGCGTGGGGCCCGAAGGTGGCCGCGGTGGCGGTCGTCGCGCTGGCGGTGGCGGGCTGCGGCGGCCAGGACACGGATGCGGCGGGCGGTCCGGTCGCCCTGGAGCGGATCGGCGAGGCCGTCGGGTGCACCCCGCAGCTGCAGACCGACGTGAAGGAGCTGCGGCAGGGGGCGTGCACGACGGCACGCGGTGCCTATGTGATGCTCACCTTCACCAGCGAGGCCGGCCAGAAGTCGTGGCTGGAGGAGGCGGAGCCGTACGGCGGCTCCTACCTGATCGGGGAGCGCTGGGTGGTGGAGGCCGATCCCGAGGCGCTGGCGCCGGTGCGCGAGAAGCTGGGCGGCAGGGTCGAGGAGGGGGCGCACCACGGCGGCCACTCCGCCGCTTCGCCCTCGGCACCCGCGTCCGCCACGAGCCGGTAGCGGGCCGGGGAGGCCCCGCCCCGTCGCCATCCGCGGCGCTCCGCGAGCGCTACCGCCGGTCGGACCGCACCGTCACGTCCCGAACATCAGCGACGTGACCTGCACCGACGGCCAAGGCCAACGGGTGGCGTGTGCGCGACCTGCCGACCGGCCGGACCGGCACGCACCCGCCCCCGCAGGACGAAGGAGCCTCCCCAGACCCCGCATCCCCCATCTCCGGCGCCGCTCGGTGCTTGCCCGCCGTTGGCGGCCGCGGGCGAGTTCACCGGCGCGGTCACCGGAGCCGTCGCCGCGTGGAGCGAGGCGGTGGACAACGTGGCGTTCGAGCCGGTGCTCCCCCGGCTGGTTCGCGGACGTCCGCATCGTCGCCTTCGGCGTCCGGCCCTACGCGGAACAGGAGGAACCCGGCCGCGGCACCGTCCACATCTGCCGCCAGGCGGTGCACGAGGGCTACGACCCGACATGGATCGCGGCGCACGAACTGTCACATCCTCGGTCTCGACGACAAGAAGCCTGGGCCCCGCTCCAGCCTGATGTCCGGGAGCACCGCCGGCACCTCGTGCCACAGCATCCAGCCGGACGAGGCCGAACGGAGCGCCGTGGAGGGCATGTTCGGCACACGTCTGCCGGTCGCAGGGGCCGCGTGACCCCCGGCCACGGCAGGGCGGGGCCCGGCACACGTCGGCCTGCGCCTCATGTGCCGGGCCGCCCTCGGCCGCGGGCTCGTGGGGGGGCGGGTCAGACCTCCAGGTCGGATTCGATGCGCCTGAGCTGGTGGCGGGCCATCGCCAGGTTCGCCCGGTCCTTGTCCAGCGCGACGTAGAGGAACAGCCCCTTGCCCGAGCGGCCGGTCAGCAGCCGGATCATGTGGATCTGGGTGTTGAGCGTGATCAGGATGTCCTCGATGTGCTCCTTGAGGTTGAGCATCTCCATGGTGCGCATCTTGGCGCGGACCACGTCGGTGTTGCCCGCGGCCGCGACGGTCAGGTCGAGGTCCTTGGAGCCCCCGAGGGTGCCCAGGGCCATGCCGCTGCCGTAGTCCACGAGAGCGACGCCCAGGACGCCCTCGATCGACGTCATGACATCCTTCAGCGCGGTCTCGGTGTTGGCCATTGCGGTCTCACTTCCTTGTCGTTGAGTTCTCTGACGTGACGAATGCCTGGGTCCGGTAACGGCGCGGCCGCGTGCGGTGCCCGACGGCTTGTCGGCTGATGAGCTGGGTCCTGCGGTCATTTCCGCTCCTGACGTTGGAGCGCGAGGTCGACGAGATCCTCGATCCGTCGACTGGATCGGCGTGCCTCCAGGTGCAGGCGGCCCACGTTGGAGCCGGGTCCCGCCACCAGGGCGAGGGCCATGGCCCCGCCGGCGGCGTACGCGGCGATGTACCCGCGGTCGCCCCTGACGAGCAGTTCCCGGAAGCCGCCGCACTCGGTGGCCTCCGTGATGCGGGCCGCCACGCCCAGTGCCGCGGCGGTCAGCGCGGCGACCCCCTCCGGTTCCGGCCCGCTCAGGTCGTGCGCGACGACCAGGCCGTCGACGCTGGCGACGAGCCCGCCCGTCAGGTGCGGCACCCTCGCCCGCAGGCTCCGGAGTTCGGCCAGTACATCGGCTTCGAGTGCCACCAGCTGTCTCCTTCCGGCGAGCTGCCGCAGAGCCTTCCTCCACGGTCGTTCGGCGGGCGCCGGGCGGGTCGGCAGGGCGCTCACAGGCGGGCCTCCAGGGCGGCACGAAGTCGTAGCAACAGGGCGACTGAGGGATCGGAGGACGACAGGACCGCCGGCTGCGATCCGCCGTGGGCGAAGGGCTTGGGCGCCACCGGTGGCAGCGGCGCGGGCGCCACCGGTGGCAGCGGCGCGGGCGCCACCGGCGCGGGCGGCACGGGCGCTGGGCGGGCCGGAGCCGGAGCCGCGGGTGCCTGGGCGCGGACCGGCATGCTGATCCGGCCGGTCGCGGCCAGCCGACGGACGTCCAGCAGGGTCGCGAAGGCGGAACGTCCCAGGTGCCAGGCGATCTGGACCGGCGTACGGGATCCGTCCGCCGCCGCCAGCACCGCCAGCTGGGCGGGCGTGGGGGCCCTGGCCCGGCCGCCCCGCACCTCGCCCTCGGAGCGGGGGACGACGGGGCCGGCGTCGGTGTCGTCCCACGGCCAGGCCCGCTCCAGTTGCGCGCGGCGCCGCTGCGCCTCCCTGGCCACGCGCTGGGCGGGGACCGGCCGGGAGATGGGACCCAGCCGGGAGGTGGCACCCGGCTGGAACCGGTCGGGTTCCGAGTCGGGCAGCAGGGTGAAGTAGGAGGCGTCGAAGAGCGCCAGCAGGTGGCAGAGCTCGAGCTCCCCGCGGGCCACCCGCCCGGTGTCGACGAGGTGCCCGCCGACGCCGCGCTCGGCGCTCGCGGTGGTGACCGCCTCGCGCCACTGGTCCGGGGAGAGCAGCCCGCAGGCCATGAGCCGTACCCCGAGGTCGGGGGCGCAGGGGCTCTCGGCGTGGACGATCGCCCCGTCGCGCAGGTAGACCGCCCCCGCCGATCCGTACAGCGCCCCGCTGGCCCTCGCCTCCGCGAGCCGGGCCAGTGCGGCGGTGAAGGCGTACGCGCCCACCACCCCGGCGCGGACCTGGGCCGGCGCGCTGCCGCGCGCCGGAATGCGCCGGGGCAGACCGCGCATGGCCAGTGCCGGCCGCCCCGCCTCCGTGCCCGTCATACGAGCACCAGCCGCTCGGCGATGGACTGCAGCCCGAGCCGGGCGACGGCCAGGTTGGCCATCGACCGGTCCAGCCACAGGTAGAGGATGACGTCGCTGTCGAAGGAGGTGTCGAGGAAGCGGATGAGGTGGTAACTCCCCGGGGCGGTGATGATGATGTCCTCGACCGGCACCCTTCCGGACTCCTTCGCGGTGAAGGTGCCGCCCTCCACGACCGCCCGCGCCGCCTCGGTGGTGTCCGCGGCGGCCGCCTCGTGACCGTGTCCCGGCTCCTGCCCGACCGCCCCGAGGAGCAGGCCGCTGCTCCAGTCGACCACGCTCGCCCCGAGCACACCGGGAATCGCCAGCGCCTCGGAAAGGCACTCGTCTATGCCGGGCACGCGCACCCCTTCGCCGCCACTTCTGGTATACGGAACAGCACGGAACGTTACTCATCCCGTACGCGAAAAAGGTGAGTTGGGGCATTTTCCGGAGGCATGTGCGGGCGACTCGCTAGGATTCGCCGCCCCTTGTGATCAGTCGGCGCAATTGTCCTCGGGACCGCCCCTGGCGATCCGCGCGAGGACGCCCAGCGCGTCGTCCAGGACCTGCAGGGACGGCGAGGCGAGGCCGATCCGTACGGCGTGCGGCGCGCTGCCGCGGCCCGCGGCGAAGGCGGCCGCGGGGGTGACGGCGATGCCCTGCCGGGCGGCGGCCGCGACGAAGGTGTCGGCGCGCCAGGGCCCGGGCAGCCGCCACCAGCAGAAGCAGGCACGCGGATCCGCCGCGACCGAGAACCCGGCGAGGCGCTCGGCGGCCATGCGGGCCCGCGCGGCCGCGTCGCGCCGCTTGGCCGCCACCACCGCGTCGACGGCGCCGTCGGCGATCCACCGGCAGGCGGCGGCCAGCGCGAAACCGGAGGCCGCGGTGCCCGCCGAGCGCAAGGCCGCGGAAACCGGGGCGGATAGCTCCCGCGGAGTGAGCACGACGCCGGCGGTGAGCCCGGGGGCGAGCCGCTTGGAGAGGCTGTCGACCAGGACCACGCGGTCGGGGGCGTATGCCGCGAGCGGCGGCGGGGCGTCCGCGGCGAGGAATCCCCAGACGGCGTCCTCGACGGCGTGCAGGCCCAGCCGGCCGAGGGCGCCGGCGAGTTCGGCCCGGCGGCCCTCCGGCATGGTGACGCCGAGCGGATTGTGCAGGGTGGGCTGGGTGTAGAGCGCGTGCAGCGGGGCGGCCCGGTGGAGTTCCGCGAGGGCGTCGGGACGCATCCCGTGCTCGTCGCAGGCGACGGGGACGAGGGCGATCCCGAGCCGTGTGGCGAGCGCCTTGACCACGGGGTAGGTGAGCGCCTCCACGGCGAGCCGGCCGCCGGGCGGGACGAGCGCGGCCAGGGCGGCGGCGATGGCCTGACGTCCGTTGCCCGCGAAGAGCAGCCGCCCGGGGTCGGGGCGTGGGCCGGTGCGGGCGAGCAGTTCGGCGAAGGCGTCACGCGCGGCCGGGGTGCCCGCGGCCGTCAGCGGGCGCAGCGCGGCGCCGAGGACGTCGGGGCGCTGCAGCGCGGCGAGCCCGGGGGCGAGCAGCTGCGACTGGCCCTCGGCGACGGGGTGGTTCAGCTCCAGGTCGATCCGCTGGGGTGCCGGCTCGGCGAGGGCGGGTCCCGTGGCGGGCGATGCGGCACGCACGAAGGTACCGCGTCCCACCTCGCCCACGACCAGGCCGCGGCGGGCGAGTTCGGCGTAGACGCGGATCGCCGTGGAGTTGGCGATGCCACGCTGCCGCGCGAAGGTCCGCTGCGGTGCGAGCCGGTCGCCGGGGCGCAGCCGTCCGGCGGCGATGTCGGCCGCCACGGCGTCCGCGACCGTGCGGTAGTCGTCCATCGGTGTTCCTCCTCCGAGGCAATTCCCGTATTGCACCGAGAGCAAAGATGCTATTGCACCGAGCCGGGAGGGGAACCTAGCATCGCGGTCAACTCCCCTGCGGGAAGGGGATCGTGCGAGACGAGGAGATCCCCTTGGCGACGGCATCGGTCAACGGCGTCACACTGGCGTACGACGTCGAGGGGGACGGGCCCGCAACCCCCCTGGTGCTGGTGCACGGCCATCCCTTCGACCGCTCGATGTGGGCCCCGCAGGTCCCCGCGGCGGCGGCCGGCCGCCGGGTGGTCGTGCCTGACCTGCGCGGCTACGGCGCGAGCGAGGTGGTCCCGGGGGTCACCCCGCTGGAGACCTTCGCCCGCGACATCGCCGCCCTGATGGACCGCCTGGGCGTGCCGGAGGCCGTCGTCGGCGGGCTGTCGATGGGCGGTCAGATCGTCATGGAGTTCCAGCGGCTGTTCCCCGGCCGGGTGGCCGGGCTCGTGCTCGCCGACACCTTCCCCGGCGCCGAGACGGCGCAGGGGCGGCGGGCCCGGGACGCGATGGCGGAGCGGCTGCTGGCCGAGGGGATGGACGGCTACGCCGGCGAGGTGCTCGACCGGATAATCACGCCCCGCAACGTGACCGCGCTCCCCGAAGTGGCCGCGCACGTGCTGCGGATGATGCGCGGCACCTCCCCCGAGGGCGCCGCGGCGGCCCTGCGCGGCCGGGCCCGGCGGCCCGACTACGGGGCCGTGCTGGCCGCGGTCCGGGTGCCCACGCTGATCGTGGTCGGCCGGGACGACGTGTACACCCCCGTCGCCGAGGCCGAGGCCATGCACGCGGCCGTCCGCGGCTCGCGGCTCGTGGTCGTCGAGGACGCCGGGCACCTGCCGAACCTGGAGCGGCCGGAGGAGTTCAACGACGCTCTGCGGCGGTTCCTCGACGTCCTCGACGTGCGTCCCTGAGCCGGTGGGCGCCGTACCCCGCCCGTGTGCTCAGGGCGTGGTGTCGACCAGCGAGAGCGAGTGGAGGCGGTCGGGCGGGCCGGGCCTCGCGTAGTACCAGCCCTGCGCGGTGTCGCAGCCCAGCGCGCGCAGGTGCTCGGCCTGGGTGCCGGTCTCGACGCCCTCCACCGTCACCGACAGCCCGAGGGTGTGCGCCAGGTCGACGACGATCTCCACGATCTTCACGTCCACCGGGTCGGCCTGCTGCTGCTGCATCCCGCGCGTGAAGGAGCGGTCGAGCTTGAGGGTGGTGATGGGCAGCCGGCGCAGCGAGGCGAGGTTGGAGTAGCCGGTGCCGAAGTCGTCCAGGGCGATGGCCATGCCGAGCTCGGCGAACTCCCGCAACGGGCGCAGCAGTTCCTCGTCGGCGCCGATGAAGGCGCTCTCGGTGACCTCCAGGCACAGCGCGGTCGGCTCCAGCCCGGCGTCCTTGATCACCGCGAGGGTCTCCGGGACGAGGCCGGGGTGGCCGAGCTGGGCTGGGGAGAGGTTGACGTTGATCCGCAGCGGGTGGCCGTCGCTGCGCGGGAACTGCCAGTCCCGGGCCTGCCAGGCGGCCTGCTGCAGCACCCAGTGGCCGAGCGGCACGATCAGCCCGGTGCTCTCGGCGAGCGGGATGAACTGGTCGGGACCGAGGATCCCGTGCACCGGATGGCACCAGCGCACCAGTGCCTCGGCGCCGCGGACGCTGCCGTCGCCGAGCCGTACCAGCGGCTGGTACTCGATGAAGAACTCGCCGCGCTCCAGGGCCGTCGGCAGCCGGTTGGTCAGCCCGTGCCGGGTGATGGCGCGCGCGTCGGAGTCGGGGTCGGCCAGCTCGAAGCGGTTCCCGCCCGCGGCCTTGGCCCGGTACATCGTGATGTCGGCGCTGCGCAGCACCTCGGCGGGGCCCAGGGAGCCGGCCTGGCCCTCGACGATGCCGATGCTGCACCGTACGGACAGCTCGCGGCCGTCCACCCGGATCGGGTCGGCCAGCGCGGCCAGGATCAGGTCGGCCAGGCCGGTGATGTCCGCGCGGCTGGCGGGGTTGACCACCAGTGCGGCGAACTCGTCGCCGCCGATGCGGGCCACGAGCTGGTCGGGCGAGGTGACGCAGGCCTGGAGGCGTTCGGCGACAGCGACCAGGAGCCGGTCGCCGATGGCGTGGCCGAGGCTGTCGTTGACGTCCTTGAAGCCGTCCAGGTCGAGGTAGCAGACGCCGACGCCCACGCCCTCGGGGCCGTTCAGCGTCTGCTCCAGTCGCTCGAAGAAGAGGTTGCGGTTGGCCAGGCCGGTGAGCGCGTCGTGGGTCGCCTCGTACCGCAGCCGCTCGCTGAGCAGGCGTTCCTCGGTGATGTCCTCCATCAGCGCGAGCATGTACTGCGGGGTCCCGCCGGCGTCGCGCAGCAGGGAGACCGTCAGGTTGGTCCACAGCGCGGTGCCGTCGGGCCGGTAGTAGGCCTTCTCGATGCGGTAGTGGTCGCGCTCGCCCCGGTTGAGCTGGCGCTGCATCTCCCAGACCTCGGGGGCGTCGTCGGCGTGCGCCCAGTCGTAGACGTTCCTGCTGCGGATGTGGCGTTCCAGGCCGCCGAACATGGTGGTGAGGGCGGCGTTGACGTCCAGGATGCGGCCGTCCATGTCGGCGATGCCGATGCCTATGGAGGCGTCCTGGAAGACCGCCCGGAAACGGACCTCGCTCTCGTGCAGGGCCTGCTCGGTGGCGGCCCGGGCGGCGAGCGCCGCCTTGGAGAGGGCCTCCTGCTCGGTCCGCGTGCGTTCCTGCAAGGCCCGGGCGTACCCGGCGGCCACCCAGTGCTGCAGGCGGTTGCAGCGGGTGCGGCCGTCCTCGGGGAACAGGGCGGGGCCGGGCGGGCAGTACAGCAGCAGGTAGGCGTCGACGACGTCGAGGATGCGGGGCAGCGCCTCGGGATCGGTGCAGTGCGCGGCCACGAGCGCGGCGCCGACCTCCGCGGCCGGGCGGGGGTCGAAGGGCTGCGCGCGCAGCGTGGCGTCGAGACGCGCGGCGAGCGGGAGCAGGTACTCCTCGAACTCGCCGCGTGTCATGGAGGTGGCGGTGGCCGGGTAGATCGCCCGGCTCCAGATGATCGCGAAGCGCCGCAGGCTGTCGGCGGGCTCCGGCTCCGGGCCGGGCTCCCTGCTCACGGTCACGCCTTGCGGCCGACGCCCGCGAACCCGCTGAAGACGACCGGGGCGAGCTCGTCGTCGTCCGTGCCGTCGGGGCGCCACAACGGCGCGGAGACCAGGCCGGGTTCGACGAGGTCGAAGCCGTCGAAGAAGCGCTCGACCTCGGCCCGCGACCGCATGATCAGCGGCGAGCTCGCGCTGCGGTAGACGTTCTCGACCCGCTCCCCCTCCTCGGGTCTGCGCGGGCCTCCCTCGACCGAGGCGTGGGTGACGACCAGCAGGCTGCCGGGGGCGATGGCGTCGCGCAGTTCGGCCACGGCCTTGGCCGGTTCGTCGGCGTCCTCGAGGAAGTGCAGGACCGCGACGAGGAGCAGCGCGACCGGGCGCTCCAGGTCGATGAGCCCGCGCACCTGCGCGCTGTCCAGGATGTCGCGGGGCGAGCGCAGGTCGGCGGCGACGATGGCGGCGTTCTCGTGGCCCTCCAGCACGGCACGGCTGTGGGCGACGGCGACCGGGTCGTGGTCGACGTAGACGACGTGCGCGCCGGGACTGGCGGCCTGGGCGACCTCGTGGACGTTGCCGAAGGTGGGGATGCCGGAGCCGATGTCGAGGAACTGGGTGATGCCCTGGTCGACGGAGTAACGCACGGCCCTGCGCATGAACGCCCGGTTGGCCTGCATGATCTTCGGCAGCCCCGGGAAGGCCTCGATGGCCCGCCGTCCCGCCTCCCGGTCGACCTCGAAGTTGTGCGAACCGCCCAGGTAGTAGTCGTAGATGCGGGACACGCTCGGCACGGAAAGATCGATCCCCTGGGGGGCCCAGGCAGGGCGTTCCATCAACGGCTCCAGCTCGTCGGCGATCAGGATTCGTGGTCGTGGACACGACCACGTGCGAGAGAGGCTACTGATCGACCGTTCGAGAGGACACAAGAAATGGAAATATTCGATCCGTTTTCGGTCACAGACCAAAGGCATGTGCCCTGTTCCCTACAAACGGGGAACAGGGCACAGCCTACCGACGGATGACGGTCGATCAGTCCGATCAGACGTTGACGCCGTGGGCACGCAGGTACGCCAGCGGGTCCATGTCGGAGCCGAAGTCGGGGGTGGTGCGCACCTCGAAGTGCAGGTGCGGACCGGTCACGTTGCCGGTGGCGCCCGACAGGCCCAGCTGCTGACCGGCGGAGACCGTCTGACCGGCCGAGACCGACAGCGCGGACAGGTGGGCGTACTGCGAGTACCGGCCGTCGGCGTGCTTGACGACGACCTGGTTGCCGTACGAACCGCCCCAGCCCGCGGAGACCACGGTGCCGCCGGCGATCGACTTCACCTTGGTGCCGGTAGAGGCGATGAAGTCGACACCGGTGTGGTAGCCCTTGGACCACATGGCACCGGCCTGGTGGTAGGCGGTGCCCAGGGTGACGCGGTCGAGCGGGGCGGTGTAGCCGGAGGTGCTGGCGGCCTTGGCGGCGGCCGGCTTGGCGGCCGGGGCGGCCTTCGCGGCCTTGGGCGCGCTCTTGGCGGCGGACTTCTCGCCCAGGGACAGGACCTGGCCCGGGTAGATCAGGTTCGGGTCGCCGCCGATGACCGACTCGTTGTTCGCGTACAGCTTCTGCCAGCCGCCCTCGACCGACCGGGCGTCGGCGATCTTGGAGAGGGTGTCGCCGCCGGCGACCTTGTAGGAGCCGCCGGTGCTCTTCGGCTCGGCGGTGGCGGCCTTCGGCGCCTCGGCCTTCTTGGCGGGGGCGGCGGGCTTGGCGGCCGGCTTCGCGGCGGTGCCGGAGACGCTCTGCGGGGTGGCCGACGGGTTGGCCATGGCCTTCGTCAGACCGGCCTTGGGACCGCACACGGGCCAGGCCTGCGGACCTTGGGTCGCGAGGACCTTCTCCGCGACGGCGATCTGCTCCGCCTTGGTCGCAAGGTCGGCGCGCGGGGCGTACTTCGTGCCGCCGAAGCCGGCCCAGGTGCTCTGGGTGAACTGCAGTCCGCCGTAGAAGCCGTTACCGGTGTTGATGGACCAGTTGTTGGTGCTCTCGCAGGCCGCGACCTTGTCCCAGACGCTCACGGGAGCGGCGTGGGCACCGGTGGCGCCGACGATCGGGAGCGCCACGGCGGCGCCGGTGGTGCCGGCCAGCGCGCTGATACGGGTGATGCGGGTGTTCCGCGGACGACGGTGCTTTCCCTTACCGGGCATGCCGAATTCCTCTCCGACGCCTGCGAGGTAAGCTGTCGGGTTCGGGCTGGAGATGCCCGGCCGCAATGGGGCATGCCAAATAAAGGCATGTCGCTGCGACTTCACCCCTAGCCGTCCCGAGACCAACGGGAACGGCAAACTACCTGGGTCCCCCGCTCCTGCCGTGCGGTCTTGTCATCCGGCGTCCGGGCAGCGGCAGGACTAGGCGTTCTACCCGGAAGAATCTCGCAGGAATTTGTCCTGCGAGATCTGGAAGCTAAACGACGGAATCGTCCCGGAGCAAGGACCGGAATCACGCCCCCCGGCGGACCGCAAGTCGATCATCCGCTTCTGTGACTTTAGGTGAGAAGTGTCCGCTCTGCGTAGGCGGAAAACTGTCCCACGGTAATTGCGTGATATCACCCGGTGAAATTCGGCGGGAAAATTAGACGCTGCGTGGCCCGTGGCCTCCGCTGCGTGTTCGGCGCGTGACACCCATCACGCATCGATTCCCTACGCATGCACTGTGGACGCATATGTCCGGTTAGGCGGCTTAATGCCGGATAAGGCAGGACGCGTTCCGGTCCAACCCGCCCCGGACCGCGCCGTCCTGAGGTCCCCCGGAGGAACACCCCCCGGATCCAACCGCCGAGGGGGGTCCGCGATTCCCGGACGGGCCGCGCCGAGGCGTTCCGCGGTGTGGCGTGCGCCACAACCACCCCTCCGGCGGGGCGAGAAGGGGACGTGCACGACGGCCGCCGTCCGGAGAACGGACGTGACAGCGCCGATTGGGCGACGGTAGCCTCCCAATCCCGCACATTTTCTTACATCGCCCGGGAGACCTCGCGTGCCCTACCTCGCCGCCGACGACCGCTACGCCTCGATGGAATACCGCAGGACCGGGCGCAGCGGGGTCCTGCTGCCCGTCGTGTCCCTGGGCCTGTGGCACAACTTCGGCGACACCTCGCCGTTGGAGAACCAGCGCGCGGTGCTGCGCCGCGCCGTCGACCGCGGCGTGGTCCACATCGACCTGGCCAACAACTACGGCCCGCCCGCCGGCTCGGCCGAGGCCAACTTCGGCACCCTGTTCGCCCAGGACTTCCGCCCGTACCGCGACGAGCTCTTCATCGCCACCAAGGCCGGGTACGACATGTGGCCGGGACCGTACGGCGAATGGGGCAGCCGCAAGTACCTGCTCTCGTCGCTGGACCAGTCGCTGGGCCGCATGGGCCTGGACCACGTGGACGTCTTCTACTCGCACCGCTTCGACCCGGACACGCCCCTGGAGGAGACCATGGGCGCCCTGGACTCCGCGGTCCGCCAGGGCAAGGCCCTGTACGCCGGCATCTCCAACTACCCCGCCGAGGCGCACCGCCGGGCGACGGAGATCCTGCGCGAGCTGGGCACCCCGCTGCTGATCCACCAGGCCGCCTACAGCATCCTCCAGCGCGACCCGGAGGCCGGGGTCCTCGACGCCGTCGGCGACACCGGCACCGCGCTCATCGCGTACTCGCCGCTCGCCCAGGGCCAGCTCACCGACCGATACCTCCAGGGCGTGCCGGCCGACTCGCGGATGGCGCTCGGCCACTTCCTCAAGCGCGACGCCCTGACCGAGCGGAAGCTCACCTTCCTGCACGCCCTCAACAAGCTCGCCGGCGAGCGCGGTCAGACCCTGGCGCAGCTGGCCCTGAGCTGGGTGCTGCGCGACCCGCGGGTCGTCTCCGTCCTCATCGGCGCGAGCAGCGTCGCCCAGCTCGACCAGAACCTCGCCGCCCTCGACGCGGGCCCGCTCACCGCGGACGAGCTCGCCGAGATCGACCGCCTCTCGGCGGAGGCGGGCGTCCGCATCCCGTAACGGCCGCTCCGCACGTACGGAAGGGCCGGCCCCCGCAGGGGCCCGCCCTTCCGCGTCGGTGCCCGGCTCAGGCGAGACGGGCCTCCAGCGCGGCGCGGACGCCGGGCCACTCGCCGGCGACGATGGAGTAGTACGCGCTGTCGCGGACGGTGCCGTCCACGGCGAGGGTGTGGGCGCGGCGGATGCCCTCGAAACGGCCGCCGATGCGCTCGATCGCCGCGCGGGAGCGCGCGTTGCGCGCGTCCGTCTTCAGGGTGACGCGCAACACGTCCCACACGTCGAACGCGTGGGTGAGCAGCAGCAGCTTCGCCTCGGTGTTGCAGGGGGTGCGCTGGGCGGAGGCGCCGAGCCAGGTGCTGCCGATCTCGGCGACGGTGGGCACCGCGCCGCTGCGGGGCACGGAGCGGCCGGCGGGCCAGGCGGGGGTGGCCGTCCAGTGGTCGAGGTCGAGGAACCGCGTGGAGCCGATCAGGGCGCCACGCTGGACGTCCCGCACGGCGAAGGGGAGCGCGGCCCCGGTCGCCTGGTCCTGGAGGGCCTCCTCGACGTAGCGCGCCATCGCCTCGCGGTCGGCCGGCACCTTTGTGTAGGCGTAGGTGTCGCGGGATTCGTCGGCGGCGCGCAGCAGCCCGTCCGCGTGGACGGCGCTCAGCGGCTCCAGGCGGACGTGCTTGCCTTCCAGGGTCACGGGTTCGGGCATGCCCCGGATGCTGGTGTCCGGCCGGGTCACCCGTCAAGCGCGTTTCCGCGGGGCGCGTCGGAGGCCGGGCGTGATGGATGCGAAAATGGGGGCATGAACAGCAACGACGTGTTCTTCGACATCACGATCGACGGCGAGCCCGCCGGACGGATCGTGTTCACCCTGTTCGACGACGTGGTCCCCAAGACCGCGCGGAACTTCCGTGAGCTCGCCACCGGCGAGCACGGCTTCGGCTTCGAGGGTTCGCACTTCCACCGCGTGATCCCCGACTTCATGCTCCAGGGAGGCGACTTCACCGCCGGCAACGGCACCGGTGGCAAGAGCATCTACGGTGAGAAGTTCGCCGACGAGAACTTCCAACTCAAGCACACCAAGCCCGGCCAGCTCTCCATGGCCAACGCGGGCCCGAACACCAACGGCTCGCAGTTCTTCATCACCACGATCGTCACCGACTGGCTCGACGGCAAGCACGTGGTCTTCGGCGAGGTCGTCGACGGCATGGACGTCGTCAAGAAGATCGAGTCGCTCGGCTCCCGCACCGGCGCGACCAGCGCCCGCGTCGAGATCGCCAAGTCCGGTACGGTCGCCTGACCCGGCTCCGCGAAGCGGCCCGGCACCGGAACGACCGGTGCCGGGCCGCTCGGCGTACGGGTCAGCCGAAGGCCTTGACCGCCTGGTAGTAGGTCCAGGCGGTGCTGTTGCAGGCGGTCGCGGTGGCGCCGCTGTAGCCGGCGCAGATGCGCTTGAGGTCCTCGTAGAAGGCGCTGTCGAGGCGGCTCTTGTTGGCGGAGAAGGAGCCCATCGCCTTGTAGTTGCGGTAGCCGAAGTCGTGCCGGGCGCAGGAGTTCTGGAACGGGAAGCCGAAGGGGTTGTCCGGGGAGCTGCTGCAGTAGTCGGTGGACCAGTCGAAGCCGTAGGCGGCCCAGGCGCCCTGGTTGCCGCGGGCGGACCACCAGGCGTTGTAGCTCGAGGCGCTGGTCTGGGTCCAACCGGCGAGCACCTGGGCCTTGTCGGCGGGTGCGGCCTGGGCGGGGACGGTGAAGACGACGGTGGCGACGGCGGCGACCGCGGTGGCGGCGAAGCCGGTCGTGATTCGGCGCATGGGGACTCCAGTCACTGACGGGCGCGGTGTGACGCGCGGGCATGGCGGTGCAACCGGATGCGGAACCGAACAGGTGGTACTGGTGTGCGAAGCCAGGATGGGGCCCCAGGGGTCTATGCGAGTAGATGCCGGACGGCAAAAATTACATGAACATGACGACGCGCCGCCGACGGCGGGCGTCGACGGCACGTCAAGAAGCTGACACCGTTGTCTGGTTCACTGACCCGCTGGACCCGCGGGCCGCGCGTCTGCCCCTACGGGGCGTCAGGCGGCGGGGGTGCGCGGCCGGTCCCCGGGCTCCCCGGACCCGCCGTGCTCCCCAGGCTCCTCGGACTCCGTACGCTCCCACCGCGGATGGTGGCGGCGCGCCCATTCCGGCGTGACGAACCCGGTGCGCATCCCCAGCCGCGCCTGCGGGTCGTCGGCCGCCATCCACAGGTGTCCCGCGACCACCACGGCCACCGCCAGGGCCAGCCAGTCGTGGACGAAGGTCGCGCCGGTACGCCACACCAAGCCGCTCAGGTGCGGGAACATCATCAGCAGCCCGGTGCCGAGCATGACGAGCACCGCGCCCGCGGCGAAGGACGCGTACAGCTTCTGCCCGGCGTTGAATTTCCCCGCCGCACGACGGTCGTGGGGGACGCGGCGCAGCGCGTCCCGAAGCCAGCCCCGGTCGTAGGGGGCGAACCGGTTGAGCAGCCGCAGGTCGCGCCGGAAGGCGCGGGAGGCGAGGCCCGCGAGGGCGGGCAGCGGCAGGGCGATGCCCGACCATTCGTGCACGGTGACCACCAGCCGCCTGCGGCCGACGAGTTCGGCGAGCGGGGGCAGGTAGAGGGCCGCCGCCGTGCAGAGGCAGACCAGCATCAGGGCGGCCGTGCTGCGGTGCACCCAGCGCTCGCCGCGGGTGAAGCGGCGCACGGTCTCAGGACGTGGGGTCATCGTGGCGTCCGTTCGAGCGGCCGACCCAGGCGTCGACGTCGTAGCCGTAGTGCTCCCAGTAGCCGGGCCGCACGTCCCGGGTGACCTCGATGCCCGAGAGCCACTTGGCGGACTTGTAGAAGTACATCGGCGCCACGTAGAGCCGCACGGGGCCGCCGTGGGCCGTGGTCACCGGCTTGTCCTGCATCCGCAGGGCGACCAGGACGTCGTCCCTGACGGCCTGTTCGAGGGTGAGGCTCTCGCTGTAGACCCCGTCGAAGCAGGTGAAGCGCACGGCGCCGGCACCGTCCCGCACGCCCGCGAGGTCGAGGAGGTGGGACAGCCGCACCCCCTCGAAGGGCGTGCCCGGCACGCGCCACCCGGTCACGCACTGCACGTCGCGCACCATCCTGGTCTGCGGCATCGCCCGCAGTTCGGCCAGGGTGTGGGCGGCCTTCCGGTCGACGAGGCCGGAGACGGTGAGGCGGTAGTCGGTCGCGTCCCGGTGGGGAACGGAGTCCGCCACGTTGTAGATGCGGAAGCCGCCGCCCCCGGGGAGCAGTCCGCTGAGCCCGGTGGGGTCCTTCCCCGCCACCTGGGAGAGCGCCGAGTCCAGTCCGTCCTGCGCGCGGCTGCCGAACGCCACCCCCAGGGCGCCCAGCCCGAGCATCCCGAGCACCACGCGCCGGCCGACCGGCGTGCCCTTGCCTTCCATACCCCTCACCGTAAGCCCGCGCGAGGCGGTTGCGGACCGCCGGGGCCGCACGTAAGCAAGGCGTAAGAGGTTCGGTCCCGGGCTAACCGATCTCCAGGCCCGCGTAGTTCTCGGCGAGTTCGGCCGCCGCGTGCGGGGAGGCGGCGATGCGGTCGAGCTGGGAGATCTGCAGCCGGGTGTCGAAGTCGCTCTGCGCCGGGTCGGTGTGCAGGGTCGTGGTCATGAACCAGGAGAAGTGCTCGGCACGCCACACCCGCCGCAGGCAGGTGTTGGAGTAGGCGTCGAGCAGGGCGGAGGAACCGGTCTCCGCCAGGGCGGCGAAGGCACGGGCCAGGACGATGACGTCGGCGGCCGCCAGGTTGAGGCCCTTGGCGCCGGTCGGCGGCACGATGTGCGCGGCGTCGCCGGCGAGCAGCACGCGGCCCCAGCGCATCGGCTCGGTCACGAAGCTGCGCATCGGCAGCACGGCCTTGGAGGTGATGGGACCGCGCTCCAGCTTCCAGTCCCCGTCGAGGGCGAAGCGGGCGTCCAGTTCGCCCCAGATCCGCTCGTCGGACCATTCGGCGGGATCGGTGCCGCTCGGCACCTGCAGGTAGAGCCGGCTGACCTGGGAGGAACGCATGCTGTGCAGCGCGAAACCGCGGGGCGAGTGCGCGTAGATCAACTCCTCGCAGGACGGCGCGACGTCGGCGAGGATCCCCAGCCACGAGAAGGGGTACACCCGCTCGTACGTCCGCCGGGCGTGCTCCGGGACCGCCGCGCGCGTCACGCCGTGGAAGCCGTCGCAGCCGACGACGTAGTCGCAGGTGAGGGTCTTCTCCCGGCCCTCGTGGCGGTAGCGGACCACCGGGCGGTCCGTATCGGCCCCGTCGACCGCGTGCACAGGGGCGCCGAACAGCAGCGGCGCCCCGTCCTGGAGATGGAGGGCGATCAGGTCCTTGACGACCTCGGTCTGGGCGTAGACCCACACGCGCCGTCCGCCGGTGAGGGCCGGGAAGTCCAGTCGGTGGGAGCGGCGGTCCCAGCGCAGCTCGATGCCGTCGTGGACGAGGCCCTCGCGGTCCAGGCGCGCGCCCGCGCCGGACGAGCGGAGCACGTCGACCGTGCCCTGTTCCAGGATCCCGGCGCGCTGGCGCTGCTCGACGTACTCGCGGTCGCGGCTCTCCAGGACGACGCAGTCGATGCCGGAGCGATGGAGCAGACGGGCCAGCAGGAGGCCTGCGGGACCGGCGCCGACGATGGCGACGGTGGTGTGGTGCTGCATGTGTTCTCCTACTCCTCTTCTTCCTCGAGGATGCGGTTCGCCACGGCGAACGCGGCGTTGGCCGCGGGAACGCCGCAGTAGACGGCGGACTGGAGCAGGACCTCCTGGATCTCCTCCCAGGTCAGGCCGTTGTGCCGCGCGGCGCGCACGTGCATCGCCAGCTCGTCCAGGTGGCCGTGGGCCACCAGCGCGGTGAGGGTGATGCAACTGCGGGTCCTGCGGCTCAGGCCCGGCCGGGTCCAGATCTCACCCCATGCGTAGCGGGTGATGAAGTCCTGGAAGGGGGCGGTGAAGGCGGTGGTGCGGGCGACCGCTCGGTCGACGTGCGCGTCGCCGAGCACGGCACGGCGGACGGCCATGCCCTCGGTGTGGCGGGCGCCGTCGTCGGCGGCCGGCTCGGTGGCGAAGTGCTGCAGGAGCGCCGCGAGGACGGGGGCCGGGCGCTCGACGCCGGCCAGGTGGGCGGCGTGCGCCACCTCGGTGAGGCTCGCCCCGGGGATGCCGTCGGCGAGGACACGGGCGTCCGCGACCGGGGTCGCCGGGTCGCCGCGGCCCGCGACGACGAGGGTGGGCGCGGTGATCCGGGACAGGTCGGCGCGTACGTCGTAGGCGGCGAGGGCGTCGCAGAGGGTCGCGTACGCCTCCGGGTCGGCGGCGCGCAGGTCGTCCAGGAGGGCGCCGACGGCGGGGTCGCCGGCGAACTCCGGGGTGAACCAGCGGGTGGCCGCGGTGTCGGCGACGGGTCCCGTGCCCTTCGCCCTGACCAGGGCCGCGCGTTCCCGCCAGCCGTCCGGGTCGCCGAAGTCGGCGGAGGAGCACACGATCGCGAGCGCGGCGACCCGTTCGGGGTGGTGGATCGCGAGCCAGGTCCCCACGGCCCCGCCGAGGGAGACGCCGGCGTAGGCGAAGCGGTCGGCGCCGAGCGCGTCGGCGAGGGCCAGCACCGAGCGGGCCAGGTCCTCGACCGTGCCGCCCTCCGGGAGCAGCGCGGCGGGGCTGCCGCCGTGGCCGGGCAGGTCCCAGCGGATGACGCGGTGCCCGCGGGCGAGGGCGGGGACCTGCGGGTCCCACACGGCGAGCGAGGTGCCCAGGCTCGGCCCGAGGATCAGCGGCGGCAGGCCCGGCGCGCCGTCCACCCGGTGGTGCGGCAGTCGGGGCTCCACGGCCTCGTGCGGCGTGCTCATGCGGGCTCCTCGCGGATGGTGCTGACGGGTGCGTACGGCGGTGTCACGGCGCCCATTCAGGGCCCGGCGGCCGGGCGGGCGCCCGCCCGGGCCCGAAGTCCCCCGGACATGGCGTACCCCGATCGGCCCGGGTCGCGGAAGGGGGCGGGGGCGGTCACGAGGACGTCCCCGGGGCGGGACGGCGCAGGGCGCGGTCGACGAGAGCGCCGGCCGACCCCGTGTAGCGGGTGGGGTCGGTGAGCTCCCGGAGGCGTCCCTCGGGGAGGAGGCCGCCGAGGGCCGGCTCCTGCGCCAGGGCGTCGTCGAGGGCGATCCCCTCCTCGGCGACGCGTCTGGAGGCCCGTGCGAGGGCGGACTTGGCCTCGCCGCGGCCCATGAGAGCGGTCAGGGCCGCGGCGAGACGTTCGGTGACCACCAGACCGCCCGTCGTGCCGAGGGTCTCGCGCATGCGGTGCGGGTGGACGCGCAGGCCCGCGGCGAGTCCGGCGGCGTCACGGGCGGCGCCGCCGACGAGGCGCAACGCCTCGCGCAGGGGCTGCCATTCGGCGTGCCAGGCGCCGGCCGGGCGTTCGTCCTCCGCGGCCAGGGAGCCGTACAGCACGGCGGCGAGCGCCGGCACCTGGCGGGCCGTGGCGGCGATGAGCGTGGCGCGGACGGGGTTGGCCTTGTGGGGCATGGCCGAGGAACCCCCGCCGGCGCCCTCGGTGACCTCGCCGACCTCGGTGCGCGACAGCACCAGTACGTCGGCGGCGACCTTGCCCAGCGCGCCCGCCGCGAAGGCGAGTGCCCCGGCGAGGTCGGCGATGGGCGTCCGCAGGGTGTGCCAGGGGAGAACGGGTTCCGCCAGCCCGGTCTCGGCGGCGTAGGCGGCGAGGAGCCGCGGAGCGGCGGCGGCGTTCGCGCCGGGGGCGGTGCCGTCCGCCTCGGCGAAGGCGCCGAAGGCGGCGAGCGTGCCCGCGGCACCGCCGAGTTGCACGGGCAGGTCGCCGCGGACGGCGGTCAGCCGGTCGTACGCGTCCAGGACCAGGGAGCGCCAGCCGGCCGCCTTGAGTCCGAAGGTGGTGGGGACGGCGTGCTGCGTCAGCGTGCGTCCGGCCATCGGGGTGTCGCGGTGCTCCGTCGCGAGCCGTCCGAACGCCCCGGCCGCGGCGGCGAGGTCGTCCAGGACAGGGCCCAGCGCGCGGGACGCGACGAGCATCGCCGCGGTGTCCAGGATGTCCTGGCTGGTGGCGCCGCGGTGCACATAGCCGGCGGCGTTCGCGTCCCGCTCCCCCACCGCCTCGGTCAGGTCGGCGACCAGCGGGATCACCGGGTTGCCGCCGGCCCGGGCGCGCAGCGCGAGGTCGCGCGGGTCGAACCGGCCGGGCTCGGCCGCGGCGGCGGTCACCGCGGCCGCCGCGGACACCGGCGCGAGACCCAGCGCGGCCTGCGCCCGGGTCAGTGCGGCCTCCGCGTCGAGCATGCCCCGTACGAAGGCCGCGTCCCCGGTCGCCTCCTCGGCGGCCGACCCGGCCCGGACCGGGGAGAGCAGGCCGACGTCCGCGGCGGGGTCAGTCGAAGGCAAGGAAGACCGTCTCCTCATGCACTCCGTCGTACTGGAGCCGGACGTCGAAGCGGTGGACGCGCCCGCCCTCCGGAGTGGCGACCAGGGTGGCACGCCGCTGCGGCTCCAGGGAGCCGAGCAGCGGGTCCCCCTCGGCGTCGCGGAGGTAGACCCGGGTGTGCAGGTGGTGGAGGAGACCGCGGGCGAAGACGATCAGCGACAGGTACGGGACGCCGCCGGGCGGGAACGTGCGGATCACGTAGTGTCCGTCCGCGTCGGTGGCGACGCGCCCGAAGCCGGTGAAGACCAGTCCGTCGCGCCCGAGGACCGCCCCGGTGACCTGGTCGCGGCGCAGCGAACCGGGGGCGCCGTGCCGGGAGCCGTCGGGGGCGGGCTGCCAGACCTCGATGAGCGCGTCGGGGACGGGCTGCCCCGCGCCGTCGTAGACCCAGCCGTGGACGGTGACGGTGTCCGGGTGCCCGGCGGGGGCGAGGTCGCCGCCCTGGGGGAACGGCAGCGCGTAGCCGTAGAAGGGGCCCACGGTCTGCGAGGGCGTGGGGGCGGGTGCCTCGCCGCTCATCGACCCTCCTCGATCCAGGTGGCGGCCGGGCCGTCCAGGACGATGTCCCAGCGGTAGCCGAGCGACCATTCGGGGGTGGACAGGTCGTGGTCGTACGTCGCGACCAGCCGCTGCCGGGCCGAGTCGTCCGTGACGGACTGCAGGATCGGGTCGTACGCGAAGAGCGGGTCCCCGGGGAAGTACATCTGGGTGACCAGGCGCTGGGTGAACGCCGGGCCGAAGAGCGAGAAGTGGATGTGCGCCGGGCGCCAGGCACCCAGGTGGTTGCGCCAGGGGTAGGCGCCGGGCTTGATGGTGACGAACGCGTAGGTGCCGTCGTCCCCGGTCAGGGTGCGGCCGACACCCGTGAAGTTCGGGTCCAGCGGGGCGGGATGGTCGTCCCGCTGGTGCGCGTAGCGACCGGAGGCGTTGGCCTGCCAGATCTCGACGAGCTGGCCGCGCACGGGCCGGCCCGCGCGGTCCAGGACGCGCCCGGTGACCTTGATGCGCTCGCCCAGCGGCTCGGCCTGGTGCTGCCGCGTCAGGTCGTGGTCGAGGGCGGTGACGTCGGTGACGCCGAAGACCGGGCCCGAGAGCTCCACGGCCTCGGGGTCGCCGGCGGCCGGCCCCGCCGCCACCAACGGGCGCTTGGGATGGCGCAGGACGCTGCTCCGGTAGGGGGCGTAGCCGCGGTCGGGGTGGTCCTCGGCGGCGCCGCCGTCGGCACGTCGCTTGGCATAGGCCGCGCGCTCGTCGGCGATCTCGGCGGAGATCTCGCCCTGGGTGAGGGGGCTGCTCATGCGGAGGGCTCCTACCTTTCCAGGACGAGGGCGAGACCCTGCCCGACGCCGATGCACAGGGCGGCGAGGCCGGTGCCCGAACCCGCGGCCGCGAGCTGGTGGGCGACGGCGCCGGCGATGCGGGCGCCGGAGGCACCGAGCGGGTGGCCGACGGCGATGGCGCCGCCGCGCGGGTTGACGATCGAGGGGTCGAGCTCGGGCCATCCGGCGAGGCAGCCGAGCACCTGCGAGGCGAAGGCCTCGTTGAGCTCGACGGTGCTGAGGTCGCCGAAGCCCTTGCCGGCCTTGGCCAGCGCCTTGCGGACGGCCTCGACGGGGGCGAGGCCGAAGTAGTCGGGCTCGATGCCGGTGACCGCCGAGGCGCGGATGCGCGCGAGCGGCTCGCGGCCGGTGGCCTTCAGGCCCTCCTCGTCGACGACGAGCAGCGCGGCTGCCCCGTCGTTGAGGGGCGAGGAGTTGCCCGCGGTGACGGTGCCGCCGTCCTTGCGGAAGGCGGGCTTGAGGCGGGCGAGCGCCTCCATGGAGGTGGTGTCGCGGATCGTCTCGTCGCGCGGCAGGTCCACGCCGTCGACCGGGACGACCTCGGCCTCGTACAGGCCGTCCTTCCAGGCGCGGGCCGCCTTCTCGTGGCTGGCGACGGCGAAGGCGTCCTGCTGCTCCCTGGTGATGCCGTGCCGGTCGGCGATGAGCTCCGCGCTCTCGCCGAGCGGGATGGTCCACCGCGGGTCCATCCTCGGGTTGACCATGCGCCAGCCGAGGGTGGTGGAGTACAGCTCCTGGTGGCCCGCGGGGAAGGCGCGTTCGGGCTTGGGCAGCACCCAGGGGGCCCGGCTCATGGACTCCACACCGCCGGCGATGGCGACGGAGACGTCGCCGACGGCCACGGCGCGGGCGGCCTGGATCACGGCCTCCATGCCGGAGCCGCAGAGCCGGTTGACCGTGGTGCCGGGCACGGTGACGGGCAGCCCGGCGAGCAGTGCGGCCATCCTGGCGACGTTGCGGTTGTCCTCGCCCGCCGCGTTGGCGTCACCGAAGAAGACGTCGTCGATCCGGGCCGGGTCGAGCTCGGGCGTACGGGCCACCAGCGAGGCCACGACGTGCGCCGCGAGGTCGTCGGGACGCACTCCTGACAGGGCGCCGCCGTACTTGCCGACCGGGGTACGGACGGCGTCGACGACGTACACCTCACGCAGCTGCCCGCTCATCGGGCGCTCCCTTCTGCGGCGACGGCGACGTGCACCGGGGCCGCGGTCTTGTCCAGGATCTCCTGCGTGGTGACGCCGGGGGCGGTCTCCACGAGGACGAGTCCCCCGTCGGTGACGTCGAGGACGCCCAGGTCGGTGATGATCCGGTCCACGCAGGCCCGGCCGGTGAGCGGCAGCGCGCACTCCTGGAGGATCTTGGGGCTGCCGTCCTTGGCGGTGTGGGTCATGGTGACGATGACCCGCCGGGCGCCGTGCACCAGGTCCATCGCGCCGCCGATGCCGGTGACGAGCTTGCCGGGGACGGCCCAGTTCGCCAGGTCGCCGCGGGCGGAGACCTGCATGGCACCGAGCACGGCGGTGTCGATGTGACCACCGCGGATCATCCCGAAGGACAGCGCGGAGTCGAAGAAGGCCGCGCCGGGCAGGACGGTGACGGTCTCCTTGCCCGCGTTGATCAGGTCGGGGTCGACCTCGTCCTCGTCGGGGAAGGGGCCCGTGCCGAGGATGCCGTTCTCGGACTCCAGGATGACCTCGACGCCCTCGGGGAGGTGGTTGGGGATCAGCGTCGGCAGGCCGATGCCGAGGTTGACGTATTCGCCGTCGCGCAGTTCCCGGGCCGCGCGGGCGGCCATCTCGTCGCGTGTCCAGGCCATCAGGCCCGCACCTCCCTGGCCGTGACCGTACGGAATTCGATCTTCTTGTCGGCGGCCTGCTCCGGGGTGAGCGCCACCACGCGCTGGACGAAGATGCCGGGCAGGTGCACCTGGTCGGGGTCGATCGCGCCGGGCTCGACGAGTTCCTCGACCTCGGCGACGGTGATCCGGCCGGCCATCGCGGCGAGCGGGTTGAAGTTGCGGGAGGCCTTGTTGAAGACCAGGTTGCCGTGGCGGTCGCCCTTGGCGGCGCGGACGAGCGCGAAGTCGGTGGTGATGCCGCGCTCCAGGACGTACTCGACGCCGTCGAACGCGCGCACCTCCTTCGGCTCGGAGGCCAGTGCCACGCCTCCGTCCCCGTCGTAGCGCCAGGGCAGGCCGCCCTCGGCGACCTGGGTGCCGACGCCGGCCGGGGTGTAGAAGGCGGGGATGCCGCAGCCGCCGGCGCGCAGGCGCTCGGCCAGGGTGCCCTGCGGGATCAGTTCGAGTTCCAGCTCGCCGGCCAGGTACTGGCGGGCGAACTCCTTGTTGGCCCCGATGTAGCTGCCGGTGACACGGGCGATGCGGCGCGCGGCGAGCAGGACCGCGAGGCCCGAGTCGAGGGCGCCGCAGTTGTTGGAGACGACGGCGAGACCGCTGACCCCGGCTTCGTAGAGGGCCTGGACCAGCGTGTTCGGCACGCCGCTCAGGCCGAAGCCGCCGACCGCCAGCGACGCGCCGTCCTGGACGTCCGCTACGGCCTCAGCGGCCGAGGCGACCACCTTGTCCATCCTGCGCCCACCTTCTTGTTCGTCCAGTGAACTTAAGTTCACAATTGCTTGTGCCCGAGTGTGATCCTCGGGCGCCCGCTCTGTCAACGTTCCGGGGCGGTACGGTTTCGACGACGTTTCGCCACGCTGGAGTGCTGATGACACCGCTGACCACCGCGACCACTCCCCCGCCGCAGGAGGCCGTCGGCCCCCTCGTCCGGGGACTGGCGGTGCTGCGCGAGCTGGCCGCGGCCGACGGCCGGCGCTCGGTCGGCGACCTCGTGCGGGCCACCGGCCTGGCGCGGTCCACGGTGGACCGGGTGGTCAGCACGCTCGTCCGCACCGGGTACCTGCGGGTCGAGGGCCGGGACGCCGTCCTCGCCCCCCGGCTGATGGAACTCGGCAACGCCTACCTCGCCGCCAGCCGCTTCCCCGACCTGCTGGGTCCGCTCGCCGACGCCCTGGCCGACGGCCTGGACGAGTCCGTGTCCATCGCCGTGCCGGACGGCGACGGGGTCCGCTTCGTCCACCAGGCGACCCGGCGCCGCGCGATGTCCCTGACCTTCCGCATCGGCGACCAGCTGCCGGCCGAGCGCGGCGCCCCCGGGGCGCTCTTCGCCGGCGACTGGGACGACGCCGGATGGGAACGGTGGCGCCACCGCCGCGCGGCGGACCCGCTGGACACCGGCTTCCCCGCACTGCCCCGCGGACACGGCGACGCCGCCGCCTCCTTCCCGGAGCGGGTCGCCGCCGCGCGCACCCACGGCTGGTCGGCGGACGACCAGCTGATCGAACCGGGACTGATCGCCGTCGCCGTGCCCGTACGGGACAGCGCCGGGCAGCCGGTGTGCGCGGTGAGCGTGGTCAGCCACACCAGCAGGCACAGCGCCGAGTCGCTGCGCGAGGCCGTGCTGCCCCGGCTGCGGGAGACGGTCGCGGCCATGGAGGACGCCCTCTCACGGCCCGCCGACGCCCCCGCCCCCTCCCCCACCGACGCGTCGCCCTCGCCCGCCGCCTGGACGCGGGCCTCCAAGCAGGAGCTCGGGCCGGAGTTCGTGGAGTCCCTGGCCCGCGGGCTCGCCGTGCTCACCGCCTTCGGCGGGGGCCGGGCCGAACTCCCCCTCACGGCCGTAGCCGAGGCCACCGGGCTGGCCCGCGCCACCGCGCGGCGCTCCCTCATCACCCTGGAGCACCTGGGCTACATCGCCTCCGAGGGCCGCCTCTTCCGGCTCACCCCGCACGTGCTGGAGCTGGGCTGCGCCCACCTGTCGCGGCTGACGCTCCCCGAGATCGCCCTGCCCCATCTGATCGAACTGGTCGGGGCGGTGCACGACTCCGCGTCGATGGCGGTGCTGTCCGGCGAGCACATCCAGTACGTGGCGCGCGTGCCCACCGTCCGCATCATGAGCGTCAACATCACGGTCGGCACCCGCTTCCCCGCCTACGCCACCGCGATGGGGCGCGTCCTGCTGGCGGGGCTGCCCGCCCGGGACCGCGCGGCACACCTCGCGCGCACCGGCTTCGCACGGCTGACCCGGCACACCGTCACGGACGCACCGCGCCTGGCCCGTGTCCTCGACGAGGTCGCCGCCGAGGGGCACGCCCTGGTCAGCGAGGAGCTGGAGGAGGGCCTGCGGTCCATCGCCGTCCCCGTCCGCGACCGCGGCGGCCGGGTGGTGGCCGCGATCAACGTCTCCATGCACGCCAGCCGCCGCTCCGTGGAGCAGTCGCGTTCCGAACTGCTGCCCCCGCTCCTCGAGGCCGCCGCACGCATCGGCGACGACCTGTGCGTGGTGGGCCGTTACGCGCGCGTACCGGTCGGCTGAGGGGCCTGTGGACAAGTGGTCCACGCCGTCCGCGAGCGGGCATCATCGAGGGACACGGGGGACGCGAGGGGGGTGACCGATGAGCGCGGTGTGGGCGTCGTTACGGGCGCTGTTGGCGATCGTGCTGCTGGCGGGTCTGGTCGTGCTGATCGGCGGGCTCGGGCTCGGCGTGCTGGGTCTGCTCGGCCTCTTCCTGCTCGCGGCCCGGGACGGTCACGCCGACCTCGCCATGCGCGGTGTCATCGTCGCGGCGGCCGCCGTCCCGCTGCTCCTGAGCATCGTCCAGGGGCTGGGCGCGATCACCAGGGCGCCGCCGCTGCGGGCGGACGCGGTACCGGTGTCCCGCGAAGAGGCCCCCGCACTGTGGGAGTTGGCCACCGGCATCGCCTGGCAGGTCGGGGCGCGCCCGCCTGACGTGCTGCTGCTGACCGGGGACGTCAACGCGTCCGTGTCCGAGGACGGGGCCGCGCTGGGCCTGCTGTCCGGGCAGCGCCGGCTCCACCTGGGCCTGCCCCTGCTGGCGAGCCTCACCCACGCGGAGCTGAGGGCCGTGCTGGCCCACGAGTTCGGCCACTTCTCCCACCGTCACACGCGCTTCGGGGCCGTCGCGTACCGGTGCGACGCCGCCCTGGCCACGACCCTCGGCCAGTGGAACACCGGGACGAGGTGGTTCTCCCTCCCGCACCTCGTGGTGCGCGGCTCCGTACGGCTGTACGCGCTGGTCTTCCGGTGGCTCACCTTCGCGGTACGACGCCGCCAGGAGCTGGAGGCGGACCGCACGGCCGCACGCCTGGCCGGGCACGAGGTGACGGCGTCGGCGCTGCGCGCGACGCACGGCACCGCGGTGGCGTGGCGGAGGTTCCAGCAGGAATGGCTCGATCCGGCCGCACTGGTGGGGATGCACCCCGACAACCCCTACCTGGCGTTCCGTTCGCTCCTCGGCGAGCTGGGCGTCCGGCGCGTACCGGTGGACGACGACCGCGTCCGCCCGCACCGGCGCGACTCGCACCCGCCGCTCGGTCTCAGGCTGCGCCGTCTGCGGGAACTCGACGTCCCGCCCGGGGAGGACGACGGGAGCGGCGCGCTCCGGCTGCTCCCCGGGGACGTGGGACGTGTGCTCGGGGAACTGCGCGGTCCGCTGGCCCACAGCCGGACGACCGTCCCGTGGGAGCGCTGGATCGAGCTCTCCGCCAACCGCGTGGCGGGCACGCGTGCCTGGGACCTCCTGCGTGCCGCGTCGCGCGCGACCGGCGAGCGGCTTCCGGGGCTGGACACCGTGCTGCGCCTGCTCGCCGACGACGGACCGGGCGCGCTGGCCCGGGAGTTCGACGGCACCGGCGAGGAGCTGGCGCAGTCGCTGCACGCACTGGTGGGCCACACCTTGCTCCGGGAGGGGCGGGCCGCCTGGGTCCCCCTGTGGGGCGGGAGCACCCGCCTGGTGTGCGACGGCCTGGCCGACGACGGGCTGCGCGTGCTCGTCACGGAGGCGCTCTCCGAGCCGCCCCAGCTCGACCGGCTGCGCCTCCACCTCACGCTCCTGGACGTGGACCCCGACCGCTCGGGACCGCCCGATCCGGCGCATCCGTGGCTGGCGGAGGGACCGGGCGACGCGAAGGAGCCGTCGTTCCAGGGATGGCGGTTCACGACCGTGGTGGACCCCGACGCGGAGCAGCAGAGGAAGCACCAGACCCGCGTCGGGCTCGTGACGGTCGGCGCCGCCGCCCTCGTCGGGATCGTCGTGGCGATCGCCGGCGGCGGCGACGGCACGACGCCGCCGCCCGGCGGGACGCCCTGTCACGTCGTCAACGGCAGCCTGGAATGCGGCCCGGGCCTACCCGGCGCGACCGGCTACCAGCCGGCCCAGGACTGGCGGACGGCCTTCCCCTCGTACCGCCCGACCTACCCGATCTACCCGACCCACCTGCCGAGCCTGCTGCCCGTGCCGAGCATCAGCTTCTCGCTGCGCCCGCTCGCACCCGTACCCTCCGGCGGCTGACCCCGCCCGCCGGGGCCTAGAGCACCCCGATCCGCTGCAGGGCCCGGGCCTGGCGGCCCGAGGGCCGCAGGGGCCAGTAGAGGTAGCAGACGCCGCCCGTGCCGCTGCGCAGCTGCCCGTCGGCGGTGTAGCGCTTGGTCCTGAGCCAGATGGTCTCGAACTGCGACCGCTTGTAGACGCGGCGCACCGAGGCGTCGTCGGGGCTCGCGGGGTCGTTGGCGATGACGTCGCCGTCGGCGGTGAAGCCGATGACGCACATCAGGTGCCCGGAGGTCCCGTACCCCGCGCCGTCGAGTTCGGAGGCGAGGAAGGACTGGGACGTTATCACCGGGATGCCGGCCCTGATCAGCAGTTCGATGTCGTTCAGGCCGCGCAGCCGGGTGATGACGGCGACCATGTCGTGGTACGTGGCCGCGTAGGCCGCGTTGAACGGCCAGTTGCCGCAGCCCTCGTACTGGCTGTCGTAGGTGTAGCGGGCGGCGTGGTCGACCTGGGGGTCCGCGTAGGAGGGGTCGACCCAGGCCAGGTCGGCGGCGGCCGGCTCGCGGCCCCAGTACTCGATGACCATCTGGGAGCCCGTCGGGCTGCACCAGGCCTCGCCACCGTTGTCGTACTGCGGGTACTGACCCTTGTGGATCTCCTGCGAGTAGCGCGGCACGGGCAGTTCGACCCCCCTTCCCACGCCCGGCACGGAGGCCGGCACCGTGAAGCGGTCCGGGACGTCGGAGGCCATGGCGCCGAGCCGCCAGACGGTGGGGGTGACCCGGGAGCCGGGGGTGCGCAGCAGGGTGAGCCGCAGGCGGTACGAGGCGAGCCGCAGGCCCGAGGCGGGGTCGTCGACGGAGAGGGTGTCGGTCCAGACGCTGCTCCTGCCGTCGCTCTGGTCGTCGACGGAGGTGCGCTTGATGTCGGCGTCACCGGAGGCCCATCGGCCCATCACGTACCAGGGGGACCGGCTGCCGTCGGTGTACGTGGCGCCCAGCTCGACCTGGATCCAGGTGCCGGGTGGCGTACGGGCGTTCCAGGAGGCGACGATCTCGGTCGCCGGGTGCCGCGGGGTGTGCTCGGGGGAGGTCCAGGTGGCGGTCTCCCAGGTGGCGGTGATCCGGGTGTGCGGGTCGGTGTACTCCATCGTGCCGGTGGGCCGCAGGATCGCCACGCCGGGGCGGGGACCGGGTACGACACCGGTGCCGGAGCCCCGTCCGCGGTACCAGTCGGCCCATCGCGTCCAGGCCCGGTACTCCACGGCGGCCGCGTCGCCGTCGTGGGCGCCCGGCCTGCCCACCACGTCGTCGGCCAGGTCGCAGTCGTCCGCGCCGGACGCGGCGAAGGCCCGCGGGGCGGTCGTCGCCGCGGCTGCCGCCGCGATGGCGGCGGCCAGCACCGTACGACGTGGGGTCGGTCGGGTCATGGCGGGTGTCCCCCTGTCATGGGCATGGACGACAGGTGCACAACTATCGCTCCACGCGGGCTTTTCGACCAGCGCCCCCGAAAGGATCCGGGCAAGTTCATTGGTCGATACCTCTGACACAGACAAGGGCGGGACCCGGTAAACCGTCAAGCATATCCGCCGCCGTTTCGGCCTAATTCCTCATATTGAACTACCGGAAAGGCGTCGAACGGAGTGTCATACGGCGACCCGGGACGACCGGTGAGAATGTGGCGCCGCTGGCCGACCGCACGCCGTCCGGAGGAATCGCCCGATGACACTCGCCGCCGCCAGGGGCAGACGCACGCTGGCCGGCCTCGCCCTGCTGCTCACCGGGGCCGCCGGGTGGCAGGCGTCCGCGGGCGGGGCGGCCACACCGCTCCCGGCCGCCTGCGCGACGTCGGTGCCCTTCCGGTCCGGGACGCAGGGGTACCACACCTTCCGCATCCCGGCGGTCGTACGCATCGGCGGGACCACCGTCCTCGCCTTCGCCGAGGGGCGCCGCAACTCGGGGGCGGACGACGGCGACATCGACGTCGTGCTCCGGCGCTCCTACGACGGCGGCTGCACCTGGGAGCCGCTCCGGACGATCGCCGACGCCGGTACCGAGACCTTCGGCAACCCCGCCCCGGTGGTGGATCCCCGCACCGGGCGCGTCGTGCTGCTGATCTGCCGCGACACCGGCCCGGAACGGCTCGTCTACGAACTGCACAGCGACTCGGGCGGCCTGACCTGGTCCCCGCCCCGCGACATCACCTCCGAGGTCAAACCCGCCAACTGGCGCTGGTACGCGACGGGTCCGGGGCACGCCATCGCCCTGAGGAGCGGCCCGCACGCCGGACGTCTACTGGTGCCCGCCAACCACACGTCCGTCCTGGCCGGCGTGACGGTGCACGGCGCCCACGCGCTCTACAGCGACAACGGCGGCCAGAACTGGCACATCGGCTTCGTCCAGGCGCTCCCCGGCGACTGGCTGAACCTCAACGAGAGCACGATGGCCGAACTCCCCGGCGGCCGGGTCTACGTCAACAGCCGTGACGACCGCGGGTTCTCCGCTCCCACCCGCGCCGACGCCTACAGCTCCGACGGCGGGCTCAGCATCGACGGCATCTTCCGGCCGCAGGGCGCCCTGGAAGGTCCCGAGGTGCAGGGCAGCGTCCTGCACACCCGGGACGGGGCGCTGCTGTACTCGGGCCCGGCCGACCCCGCGAAACGCCGCAGGATGACCCTCCGGGTCAGCGGGGACCAGGGCGCCTCGTGGACGTCCGAACCCCCCGTCAGCGAGCGTCCCGCGGCCTACTCCGACCTCGTCGAACTCGCCGACGGCACGGTCGGTCTGCTCTACGAGACCGGGACCACCTCCCCGTACGAGTCGTTGACGTTCGCCCGGTTGACGCAAGGCCCGAACGGGTGGATTCCCACATCCGGTGCCATCACGGGTCGTTGATCAGGGTCCACAGAGCGATCGTCCACAAGGAGAACGAATGATGCGCATCGCGAAGGCCGCGGCCCTGACCGCTGTCGCCGGCGCCACCGTGATGGGTGCCGCAGGCGCCGCCGGCGCGACCGACCACGGTCGCGGCCACGACCACGGCGGTGCCTCGGCCCAGGCCGCCGCCGTCGGCTCGCCCGGTGTCGCCAGCGGCAACGTCATCCAGATCCCGGTCAGCGTGCCGATCAACCTGTGCGGCAACACCATCAACGCCATCGGGCTGCTCAACCCCGCGCTCGGCAACGTCTGCGTCAATTCGTGATCCGCCGCCCCCACGAGGGGCGCGGAAAGAACGCACGGAGGGGCGTACGGGAAATCCCGTACGCCCCTCCGGCTTTTCTGATTCAGGCGGAATGGGCGGCCATTTCCTCGGCCAGCGCCGCCGCGAAGGAATCCACGTCGTCCTCGGTGGTGTCGAACGAGCACATCCAGCGGACCTCTCCGGTCGACTCGTCCCAGAAGTAGAAGCGGTAGCGCTTCTGCAGCCGTTCGCTGACCTCACGCGGCAGCCGCGCGAAGACCGCGTTGGCCTGGACGGGGCGGACGACGGTGACGCCCTCGACGGCGCGGACGGCCGACTCCAGGCGCCGGGCCATCGCGTTGGCGTGACCGGCGCTGCGCAGCCACAGGTCACCGGCGAGCAGCGCCTCGAACTGCACCGAGACGAAACGCATCTTGGAGGCGAGCTGCATGGACAGCTTCCGCAGGTGCTTCATCGCCCGCACCCGCTCCGGGTTCAGCACCACGACGCACTCGCCCAGCAGCAGCCCGTTCTTGGTGCCGCCGAAGGAGAGGACGTCCACGCCCGCGTCGGTGGTGAACTCCCGCAGCGGCACCCCGAGGGTGGCCGCGGCGTTGGCGATCCGCGAGCCGTCGAGGTGGACGGCGAGGCCCCGTTCGTGGGCGTGGTCGCAGATCGCGCGGATCTCCTCGGGCGTGTAGCAGGTGCCCAGTTCGGTGGACTGCGTGATCGAGACGACCTGCGGCTGCGCGCGGTGCTCGTCGTCGAAGCCCCAGGCCTCCCGGTCGATCAGCTCGGGGGTGAGCTTGCCGTCCGGGGTGGGCACGGTGAGCAGCTTCAGGCCGCCCATCCGTTCCGGGGCGCCGCCCTCGTCCACGTTGATGTGGGCGGAGGCGGCGCAGACGACCGCGCCCCAGCGCTCGGTCAGCGCCTGCAGGGCCACGACGTTGGCGCCGGTGCCGTTGAAGACCGGGAAGGCCTCGGCCCGCGGGCCGAAGTGGCCGCGGAAGACCTCCTGCAGGTGGGCGGTGTAGTCGTCCTCGCCGTAGGCGACCTGGTGGCCGCCGTTGGCGAGGGCGATCGCCGCCAGCACCTCGGGGTGGACGCCCGCGTAGTTGTCGCTGGCGAAGCCCCGGACCTCGGGGTCGTGGTGCCGGACCGCGTCGGTCGACGGTGCGGTCACGGGCGGGGTGTCAGCCACTGGCGGGTTCCGTTCACTTCCTCGGCGGGCCGGGTCCACACATCGGCGATGGCGTCGGCCAGGTCGGTCACATCGGTGAAGCCCGCGAACTTGGCGTTCGGGCGCTCCTTGCGCATCTGCTCGTGCACCAGCGCCTTGATCACCAGCACGGTGGCCGCGGCGGTCGGGCCCTGTTCCCCCGCGAGCTTGCGGAAGGAGTCGCCCATCGCCAGCGTCCACGCCTCGGCGGCGGCCTTGGCCGCGGCGTACGCGGCGTTGCCGGCGGTCGGCTGGGAGGCCCCGGCGGCGCTGATCAGGACGTAGCGCCCGAAGGGGCTGGAGAGCAGCCCGTCGTGGAAGGCGAGCGAGGTGTTCTGGACGGTGCGGATGAGGAGCTTCTCCAGGAAGTCCCAGTCCGCGAGGTCGGTCTCCTGGAAGGAGGCCGAGCCGCGCCAGCCGCCGACCAAGTGGACCATGCCGTCGATCCGGCCGTGCTCCTTCTCGATCCGGCCCGCCCACTCGCGGGTGGCGTCCAGGTCGAGCAGGTCGACGATGTCCCCGGTGATCCCGGCGCCGCCCGCGTCGAAGCGGGCCAGGTCCACGGCCTCGGCGAGCCGCTCCGGGTTGGCGTCCGCGGCGATGACCCAGGCACCGGCACGGGCGAGCCGCTGCAGGGTCGCGCGTCCGGCGGGGCCGCCGGCCCCTGCCACCGCGATCACGGCTCCGGCCAGGGGTCCCCTGGCCGCCTCGTTGGCTTCCGTCATCTCCGCCGCCTCCTCGCCTGGATCGGTCACGCGGCCACCTGACCCGTGCCGCGGGCCGTGATGCCCTTGGTCGAGGCGATCACATCACGCAGCTTCTTGGCCAGGGCCTCGTAGAACATGCTGAGCGGAAATTCGTCTGGCAGCACGTCGTCCACGAGCTTCCGCGGCGGCTGGTCGAGGTCCAGGGCCTCCGGGCCCTTGGCCCAGACCGAACCGGGGTGCGGCGAGAGGTAGCCGGCGACGAGGTCGTAGGCGGCGAACCAGTGCACGAGCTTGGGGCGGTCGATGCCGTCCCGGTAGAGCTTCTCGATCTCGGCGCACAGCTGATTGGTCACCTGCGGGGCGCGCTGCCAGTCGATGTGGAGCTTGTTGTCCGTCCAGCGTACGGCGTCGTGCTTGTGCAGGTACGCGAAGAGCAGCTGGCCGCCGAGGCCGTCGTAGTTGCGGACGCGGTCGCCGGTGACCGGGAAGCGGAAGAGGCGGTCGAAGAGGATCGCGTACTGGACGTAGCGGCCCATGCCGTGGCCCTCGGCCTCCAGCTTCACGGCCTCCTTGAAGGTCGTGAGGTCGCAGCGCAGCTCCTCCAGGCCGTACATCCAGAACGGCTGCCGCTGCTTGATCATGAAGGGGTCGAAGGGCAGGTCGCCGTGGCTGTGCGTGCGGTCGTGGATCATGTCCCACAGCGTGAAGGTCTGCTGGCTGAGGTCCTGGTCCGCCAGCAGTTCCTCGGCGTCCTCGGGGAGCGCGAGACCGAGGGTGTCCACGGCGGCGCGGCTCACGGCGCGGAAGCGGGCGGCCTCCCGGTCGCAGAAGATGCCGCCCCAGGTGAAGCGCTCGGGCGCCTCGCGGACGGCGACGGTCTCGGGGAAGAGCACCGCGGAGTTCGTGTCGTACCCGGGGGTGAAGTCCTCGAAGGTGATCGGCACGAAGAGGGGGTTGTCGTAGCGGGTGCGCTCCAGCTCGGACAGCCACTGCGGCCAGACGACGCGGAGCGCGACGGCCTCCAGGTTGCGATCCGGGTTGCCGTTCTGCGTGTACATCGGGAACACCACGAGGTGCTCCAGGCCGTCCTGGCGGTCGGCCGCGGGGTGGAAGGCCAGCAGCGAGTCGAGGAAGTCCGGCACCGCGAAGCCGCCCTCGGCCCAGCGGCGCAGGTCCACGACCAGGGCCTCGTGGTAGGCCTTGTCGTGCGGCACGAGCGGGGAGAGGTCCTCGACGGCGCGGACCACCCGGTCCAGGGCGCTCTCGACGGCGGCGCGCCCGGGCGCACCCTCCGCGGAGAAGTCGACCGAGCCGTCCTTGCTCTGCCAGGGACGGATCTCCTCCACCGCCTGCTTCAGGACCGCCCACGCCGGATGCCGGACAATACCGCCGCCGGACACACCGGTCTCGCTGGTGGCTGCGCTGTCCATCGATGCCGCTGCCGGCGACAGAATTTCCGTCATGACCCCTCCTTCACTGAAGAACCTCTTGTCGGCCCACCGTATATACGGCAGCTTCTCCCGTTCAAGTGGAGGCGGAGGAGATTCTTCCGCCGGAAGGGCCCCGGACCGTGGATCTTCCTGCGGGCTGCCGCGCCGTTCATCCCGTGTTCGGCCCTGTGCCGCAAGGGGCCGCTAGGCTGCCAGCGTCCCGTCGATCACCCGCAGCACCCAGCACGGAAGCGATCCCCCTTGAGTTTTCTCACCGTCGGCCATCGCGGTGTCATGGGCGTCGAGCCCGAGAACACCCTCCGCTCCTTCGTCCGCGCCGAGCGCGAGGACATGGACCAGATCGAGCTCGACCTGCACCTCAGCAAGGACGGCGCCCTGATCGTCATGCACGACGTGAAGGTCGACCGCACCACGGACGGCTCCGGGCCGATCGGCGACCTCACCCTGGACGAGCTGCGCGAGCTGGACGCGGGCGCCGGTGAGCGGATCCCGGTGTTCGAGGAGGTCCTGGACGCGGTCACCAAGCCGATCCAGGCCGAGATCAAGGACGTCGCGGCGGCCCGCGTACTGGCCGAGGTGATGCGCGAGCGCGACCTGGTCGAGCGTGTCGACGTGCTGTCCTTCCACGACGAAGCGCTCGCCGAGATCCGCGAGTGCCTGCCCGACGTGCGCACCGTGCTGGTCGCCCAGGGCCCCATGGGTGCGGAGATCGTCACCCGGGCGCAGGCGGTCGGCGCGAAGCTCGTCAGCCTGAGCCTGCGGCGGATCAGCCTGGCACTGGTGCAGGAGTGCCACCGCGCGGGGATCTCGGTGATCGCCTGGACCGTGAACACCCCGGCCGACCTCGCGCTGGCACGGGCCCTCGGCCTCGACGGCGTCGTCACCGACATGCCGGCCGTCAAGCGCGCGGTCGAGGGCGGCCTCACCGACTGGTGACCCGCCCGCCCCGCAACACGCCCGACACAACCGTCCGGCATGCGGGATCCGGCCCCGATGTCGTGGACATCCGGCGCCCGGCGGTGCCAATGTCCCGCCATGCGTACCGCATTCGCCCTCCGGGTACCCGCGCGCCTCACCTCCGCCGCGGCGGTCCTCCTCCTCGGCCTCACCGCGGCGGCGTGCGCCCCGCAGGAGGACTCCGCCTCCGACGGCCCCTCGTCGCCCGCAGGTTCCGCCCCGGCCTCGGCCGGGGCGTCCTGCGCGGTGGGCAAACTGGACACCCGTACCGCGGACGTCCTGACGATCGGCACCGACAACCCCGCCTACGCCCCCTGGTTCCAGGACAACAAGCCGGCCAACGGCAAGGGGTACGAGTCCGCGGTCGCCTACGCGGTGGCGAAGCGGCTGGGCTACGACAAGGGCGCCGTCACCTGGCGGACGGTCGCCTTCAACAACGCCTTCGCCCCCGGCGCCAAGTCCTTCGACTTCGACATCAACCAGGTTTCCGTCACCGCGGACCGCCGCAAGGCCGTGGACTTCTCCTCCGGCTACTACGACGTGCGCCAGGCCGTCGTCGCCCTGAAGGACTCCCCGGCCGCGAACGCCACGGACGTCGCCGCGCTGAAGAAGGTCAAGCTGGGCGCCCAGGTCGGCACGACGAGCCTCGACCTCATCAACGACGAGATCAAGCCGGAGCGCACCGCGGCCGTCTACCAGAAGAACGACCTCGCCGTCGCCGCCCTCAAGAACGGCCAGGTGGACGCCATCGTCGTCGACCTGCCCACCGCCTTCTACATCACCTCCGCGGAACTGGACGACGCCAAGGTCGTCGGGCAGTTCGCGACCACCGCCGGCGCACAGGAGCAGTTCGGCCTCGTCCTGGACAAGGGCAGCCCTCTCACCGCCTGCGTCACCGAGGCCGTCGACGCCCTGCGGGCGGACGGCACGCTCGCGAGGCTGGAGCAGCAGTGGCTGTCCGACGCGGTCGGCGCACCGGTGCTCAAGTGACGCTCGGCGAGGAACTGCACAAGGACGCGTACACGCCGTCGCAGCGGCGCCTGGAGCGGGAGCGCCACCGGCGGGCCCGCACGCGCCGCGCGACGGCGATCGCCGCGACGAGCACCCTGGTCACGGCGGCGGTGCTCTACCTGGGCATCACGGGCTCCCCCGGCTGGCCACGGGTCCGGGAGACCTTCCTCAGCGGCCACTACGCGCGCCTCGCCCTGCCGAAGGTCCTCGACGGCCTGCTCCTCAACCTGCGGCTGCTGGTCGTCTGCGGCGCGATCGTGCTGGTCCTCGGCCTGCTGCTGGCCGTGGTCCGGACGCTGCGCGGTCCGGTGTTCATCCCGCTCCGGGCACTGGCGGTCGCGTACGTCGACTTCTTCCGCGGCCTGCCGCTGATCATCTGCCTGCTGGCGGTGATCTACGGGGTCCCGGCGCTGCGCCTGCAAGGGGTACCCACGAACCCGGTCGTGCTGGGCGGCGCGGGCCTGGTGCTCACCTACTCCGCCTACGTGGCCGAGGTCTTCCGGGCGGGCATCGAGAGCGTCCACCCGAGCCAGCGCGCCGCCGCCCGCTCGCTGGGGCTGAGCGGTGCGCAGACCCTCCGGCACGTGGTCCTGCCGCAGGCCGTCCGGCGTGTCGTGCCACCGCTCCTGAACGACCTGGTGTCCTTGCAGAAGGACACCGGCCTGGTCTCCATCGCCGGGGTGATCGACGCCGTCTACGCGGCGCAGATCATCACCAGCCAGACCTTCAACTACACGCCCTACGTCGTGGCCGGGCTGGTCTTCGTGGCGCTCACCATCCCCATGACCCGGTTCACCGACTGGGTCACCGCGCGCATGAACCGGCGCCAGTCACAGGGAGGCACCGTATGACCGAGGCACCCGTCCTGCGGCTGGAGTCGGTCCGCAAGGGCTTCGGCGGCTCCCTCGTGCTGCGGGACGTGGACCTGGAGGTCCCGCAGCACACCGTCACCGTCCTGATCGGCGCGTCCGGCTCGGGGAAGTCCACGCTGCTGCGCTGCGCCAACCTCCTGGAGGAGGTCGACGACGGCGCGATCTTCCTGGACGGCGAGGAGATCACCCACCCCCGGGCCGACCCGGACGCGGTCCGGCGGCGCATCGGCGTGGTCTTCCAGGCGTACAACCTCTTCCCGCACATGACGGTGCTGGACAACATCACCCTGGCGCCGCGCCGCGTGCACGGCGCACCCCGCCGCGACGCCGAGGCGCGCGCCCACGAGCTGCTCGGCCGCCTCGGGCTCGACGGCAAGGCGCGTGAGTACCCGGACCGGCTCAGCGGCGGGCAGCAGCAGCGGGTGGCGATCGTCCGGGCGCTGGCGGTCAGGCCACGGCTGCTGCTGCTCGACGAGATCACCGCGGCGCTCGACCCCGAACTGGTCGGCGAGGTGCTGGGCGTCGTCCGGGACCTCAAAGAGGACGGCATGACCATGCTCATCGCCACCCACGAGATGGGCTTCGCCCGCGAGGTCGCCGACCAGGTCTGCTTCCTCGACGGCGGCGTGGTGCTCGAACGCGGCACGCCCGCCGACGTCTTCGGCGCGCCCGCGCACGAGCGCACCCGGCGCTTCCTGTCGCGGATCGTCGAGGCCGGGCGGTTCTGAGGCGGCCGTCAGCCGAGCTGCTTGACCAGCAACTCGAAGGCGAGGTCGTCGCGCGTGGGCAGCCCGAACCGCGCGTCGCCGTACGGGAAGGGGCTGGTGCGGCCGGTCCGCGCGTAGCCCCGGCGCACGTACCAGGCGATCAGGTCCTCGCGCTGCGTGATCACCGTCATGTGCATCTCGTCCGCCGCCCACTCCTCGCGGGCCCGCCGCTCCGCCTCGGCGAGCACCAGCTTGCCCAGACCGCCGCCCTGCAGGGCCGGGCGCACGGCGAACATCCCGAAGTAGGCGTGCCCGTCGCGGTTCTCCAGCTGGCAGCAGGCCACGACGACGCCGTCCGTCTCGACCGCGAGGATCAGGCTGCGCTCGCCGTCGATGACGGCCGCCACGCCCTCGGGATCGGTGCGCTGGCCCTCGAGCAGGTCCGCCTCCGTCGTCCACCCGGTGCGGCTGGCCTCGCCGCGGTACGCCGACTCGATCAGCGCGACCAGGGCGGGGACGTCCTCACGGGTGGCGGTGCGGAAGACGGGGCGGGCGACGGGCTGCGCGGTCTCCATGGCGGGGGTGTCCTCTCTGCGGCGGCGGCTCGTCCCGAGGCTAGCCGGTCGTGTCCGGAGGCGGCACGAAACCCCTGGCCCGTACGTGCCGCACGAACTCCTCGGGCGGCGCGCACCCGCGCCGGCGCACCCACTGCTCCCAGGCCAGGTCCCACGTCCAGGTGCCGTCGGTGGCCCGCCCGAGGCGGACGTACTCGTACGGCCCCTCGGAGAGCGGATCCGGAGCGGGGCTCACGGCCATGACGAGGACCCGGCCCCCCGCGAGGTAGTCGGCGAGCGGCTCGCGCAGTTCCCCGGGCAGGCTCCCCGGAACGAGGAGTACCTGACGGCCCCTGCCGCGGCCGACGCGGGCGGGAGCGGCGGTACGGACGGGGTGGCCTTGGGCGGCCGGGTTGGCGGGCCACCGGCGTCCGGGCGCGGTGGGCACGAGGCGCCCCTCGCCCGTAGGCGGTTCCCCGGCCTCCAACGTGACGGCGAACCCGCCCTCCCTCAGACGGGCGGCCAGCAGCGCCGTCTCCGGCTCCGTTCCCCGCTCGCCCTCCCCGGCGAGCGCGCGCAACCGGCCGCGGACCTCGGCGAGCGGCACGCCGAACACCTCGCGCACCGTCTTGAGCGCACGCGCGCCCGCGGCGCCGGGGAGCGGCTCGGCGCGGAGCACCACCTCGCCGTGCGCGGCGGCCAGGGCGGCGCTGACGTACTCGGGGACCTCGTCGCGGCCGCACTCCACCTCGGCGGACCCGCACGCCTCGCAGGCGCCCTCCACGCTCCAGTGCGCCACGCCGTCGATGACGCAGACGCCGGCGTGGTAGCCGGCCTCGGCGCCGCAGCGGGTGCAGGTCCTGAACAGCGGGGCGATCGCGCCGGGGCCGTGGTCCATGCGGGGCAGCCTCGCGGACGCGGGGGCGCCGTGTCAGCCGGTTTTCCCGGCGGCGCGTGGGTAGCTTCGGGCCGTGACGAACGTACTGAGCAGCAGGATCCTGCTCCGGCCGACCGATCTCGAGAGGTCCCGCGTCTTCTACCGCGACGACCTGGGGCTGGCGGTCTACCGCGAGTTCGGGCCGTGGGAGGAGCGCGGCACCGTGTTCTTCCTGGGCGGGGGCTTCCTGGAGGTCTCGGGGCACGCCGACGGGCCGCCCGCCCCCGGGCTCCAGCTGTGGCTCCAGGTCGAGGACGTGGCGGAGTGCCACCGCCGGTTCGCCGGGCGCGGGGTCCGGATCGTGCGGGAGCCCGTGAAGGAGCCCTGGGGGCTGATCGAGATGTGGATCGAGGACCCGGACTCCGTACGGATCTGCGTGGTGGAGGTCCCCGCGGACCACCCTCTGCGCTACCGGGGGTAGGGCTCCGCGGTCACGAGTCGAGCCAGGCCGTGATGGCGTCGGTGTGCTCGCCCAGGCGGGGCGGGCGGCGGTCGTAGCGCGGCGGGGTGCGGGAGAGGCCGATCGGGTTCGCCGTGACGTCCAGGGCGGGTCCGTCGCCGTGCAGCGTGGCGCGCGGGGCGAGCCCGAGCCGTTCGGCGAGGCCGAAGGCCTGGGCCAGGTCGTTGACCGGGCCGCAGGGCACCCCCAGCGGCGTCAGGCGGTCGAACCACTCGGCCGCGGTGCGCCCGCGCAGCGACCGGCCGAGCCGCTCGGCGAGTTCGCCGGCGTGGGCGACGCGGTCGGCGTTGGAGACGTAGCGGGGGTCGCGGGCGAGCTCCGGTGCGTCCAGGCCCTCGCACAGCGCCGCGAACTGCCGGTCGTTGCCGACGGCGACGACCAGGGGGCGGTCCGCGGCGTGGAAGACCTCGTACGGCGCGATGGAGGGGTGGCGGTTGCCCAGGATGCCCGGCACGACCCCCGCGAGGGTGTAGCCGCCCGCCTGGTTGACCAGGCTGGACAGCAGGCAGGAGAGCAGGTTGACCTCGACGTGCTGTCCCTCGCCGGTGGCGTCCCGGTGGCGCAGTGCGGCCAGCACGCCGATCGCCGCGTGCAGGCCGCTGAGCACGTCGACGAGGGCCACCCCGGCCTTGACCGGCTCCCCGGGGCCGGGCCCGGTGACGCTCATGAGGCCGCCGACCGCCTGGATCAGCAGGTCGTAACCGGGCAGGGCGGCGCCTTCGCCGGTGCCGAAGCCGGTGACGGAGCAGTAGACGACACCGGGGTTGAGGGACCGGGCCGCGTCGTAGCCGAGGCCGTACTTGTCCATGGTGCCGGGGCGGAAGTTCTCGACCAGGACGTCGGCGCGGCGCACCAGTTCCGCGGCCCGGCGGCGGTCTGTGGCGTCGCGCAGGTCGAGCGCGACCGAGCGCTTGTTGCGGTTGACGGACGGGAAGTAGGTGGACTCCCCGTGCGCGTGGGGCGGCCCCCAGGCCCGGGTGTCGTCCCCGGTGTCCGGGTGCTCGACCTTGATGACGTCGGCGCCGAGGTCGGCCGGCAGTATCGTGGCGTAGGGCGCCGCCAGGACGCGCCCGAAGTCGGCGATCAGCACGCCGGACAGGGGTGCCGCCGGTGCGGGGACGTCCGTGCCGGTCATCGGGCCACCCCGTCCCTGCCCATCCCGTCCGTGCCCACCCCGTCGACGCCGGTCTCGGAGCAGGCCGCGGCGAACCGGCGGACGCCCTCGGCGATCTCCTCGGTGCCGCTGGTGTCGGCGAAGCTGAGGCGGACGTACGGGGCCGGCGCCTCGGCGGCGAAGTAGGGGCGGCCGGGAGCGACGGCGGTGCCGGCGCGCAGCGAGGCGGCCGCGAGGGCGGACTCGTCCGTGCCGTCCGGGAGCCGCAGCCAGAGCTGGTAGCCGCCGACCGGGACGCGGACACGGGACATCAGGCCCGGCAGTTCGCGGTGGAGGGCGGCGAGCATCGCGTCACGGCGGTCGCGCAGGCCCGCGGAGACGGCGCGCAGATGGCGGGGCCAGGCGGGGGCGCCGACGAGTTCGAGGGTGGCCTCCTGCAGGGGGCGCGGCACGAAGAAGCTGTCGACGATCTGGATGGCGCGCAGCCGCTCCATGACCGGGCCGCGGGCGACGAGGGCGCCGACGCGCAGGCTGGGCGAGGTGGGCTTGGTCAGCGAGGTGACGTGGACGACGGCGCCGTAGGGGTCGTCCACGACCAGGGGCGGTGGCGGTTCGGCGCCGTGGCCGAGGCGCCGGGCGAAGTCGTCCTCGACGAGGAAGGCCCCTGCGGCGTGGGCGATCTCGGTGATCCGCCGGCGGCGGTCGGCGGCGAGGACGGCGCCGGTGGGGTTCTGGAAGAGCGGCTGGCAGAAGAAGACCCGGGCACCGGTGGCGGCGAAGGCGTCGGCGAGCAGGTCCGGGCGCACGCCGTCGTCGTCCATGGGGATGGGGACGGGACGCAGCCCGGCCGCGCGGGCGACGGCCATGGCGCCCGGGTACGTCGGCGACTCGACGAGCACCGGCGAGCCGGGCGGGGCGAGCGCGCGCAGCGCGGTGGTCAGCGCGGCCTGGCCGCCCGCGGTGACCAGGACGTTGGCGGGGCCGAGGGTGCCGCCGGGGCCGCCGACCTCGCGCGCGAACCAGGCCCGTAGCGCGGTCAGTCCCTCCAGCGGCGGCATCTCCCAGGCGCCGGGGCGGCGGGCGGCGCGGGCGAGCGCGGCCCCGAGCGCCTGCTCGGGCTGGAGCGAGGGGTGCAGGTAGCCGCTGTTGAAGGCGATCACACCGGGCGGCGGGACGGCGAGGCTGGCGGTCACGCCGGAGGCGTCCACGACCCTGGGCGTGGAATCGCCGTGCTCCTCGACGGTGAGGGCGACCTGCTGCCAGGAGGTGTCGACCGGACGCGGGCCGTCGGCGACGCGCTGGGCACGGTAGGCGCCCGCGCCAGGGCGGGTGACGACCAGGCCCTCGGCGGCGAGCGCGGCCAGGGCCCGGGAGACCGTGACCGGGCTGACGCCGAAGCGCTCGACGAGGACACGGCTCGACGGCAGCTTCTCGCCGGGCGAGTAGCGGTGGAGCTCATCCCTCAGAGTGTCCGCAACATTTCCCGAACTGCTACCGTTGGTCATGACAGCACACAATAGCGCTACCGCCGCCCCGTCGATAGCGGTCGGGAGCCGTACAGGTGGCACCGCGCTCGCCGGGCTGGGCGTCGCCGCCTTCTCGCTGACCTTTCCCGCGACGCACTGGGCGCTCACCGGGCTCGGCCCCTGGTCCGCCACCACCGTCCGGGGTGTGCTGGCCGCGGCCGTGGCGGGGGCCTGTCTGGCCGCCGCGCGGGTGCCGCTGCCCGACCGCCGGCACTGGGCGGGGCTCGCGGTCGTGGCGCTCGGTGTCGTCCTCGGGTTCCCCCTGCTGACCACCCTGGCGCTGCGCACCACCGACACCTCGCACGCCGCCGTCGTCGTGGGCGCGCTGCCGCTGGTCACCGCCGTGCTGGCCGCCGTACGCGTCGGGACGCGCCCGTCGGTGCCCTTCTGGTCGGCCGCGGTCGCGGGCGGGGCGGTCGTGGTGTGCTTCGCCCTGTGGCAGGGCGGCGGCTCCCTGACCACGGGTGACCTCTTCCTCTTCGCGTCGCTGCTGGTCTGCGCGGCCGGTTACGTCGAAGGCGGACGGCTGGCCTCGGTCATGCCGGGCTGGCAGGTCATCGGGTGGGCGCTGGTCGGAGCGCTGCCCCTGACCGTGCCGGCGGCGGGGGTGGCGCTCGCGCTCGAGCCGGTGCATCTCGGCGGCCGGGCGGTGGCCGGGCTGCTCTGGGTCTCGATGGTGTCCCAGTTCCTCGGGCTGATGGTCTGGTACCGGGGCATGGCCGCCATCGGCGTCGCGCGGGCCAGCCAGTTGCAGCTGGCCCAGCCGTTGCTGACGCTGGTCTGGGCGGCCGCGCTGCTCGGCGAGGACCTGGGCGCGCTGACCGCACCCGCGGCGCTGGCGGTCCTCGTCTGTGTGGCGGTCACCCAGCGGGCCCGCAGCTGAAGCGGGGGCGGCACGGCCGCGCTCCCCCGGTACGCCCGTGCGCTGGAGTGTGCGCCGCCGGGTCCGGGCATCCTCCGGGGAGGAACCGAAGGAGGGCCGCTCATGCACGGACCGCCGCTGGTGGCCTGGCTGCTCGTGGTGCTGGGCGCCGCCACGGGGGCGTACTGCCTGTTCCGCACCCGGCGCGGCTGCCCCGGCACCGGACCCGACCAGCGTCGGGTGGCGCGTGCGGAGGCGCTGATGGGGATGGGCATGGCCGTGATGGCGGTGCCGGTGTCCGTCCTGGATCCGCCGCAGTGGGTCGCCGCGGCCTTCGGTCTGGTCTTCGGTGCGGCGGCGGTGCGCGCGCTGCTGCTGGCCCGGCACGACGCGCACCATCTGCACCATGCCGTCGGCGCGGGGGCGATGGTCTACATGGCGGTGGCCATGGCCGAGGCGGGCACCGCGGGTGCCGCCGGCGGCGCGGCCCACGCGGGTCACGCGCCCGCGGGCACGCCCGCGACGACCGGGCTGCTGCTGGCGTACTTCGCGATATACGTCCTGGCGGCGGGCGTCCGACTGCTCTCGGTCCCCGTCACCGTCACGGCGGCCGGTGCGGCTCCGGCGGGAGGAGTCGTGCCGGTGGCGCACGCGCCCGAACTGGCCTCGGCGTGCCGCGTGTCCATGGCGATAGGGATGTTCGCCATGCTCCTGACGCTCTGACGGCAGTGAGGCGCGTCACTTTCCCCTCGAAGAACGTACCCGTGTGCGGTGACGCCCTCATAGTGTGGCGGCATGACCGTCCCGCTCGCGCTGCTCCTGCTCGGTGCGGTGGCGGCCGCCATGGCCCCACGCCTGCTCACCCGCGCCACCTGGCCCGAGCGGGAGCCGGTGCTGGCCCTGTGGGTGTGGCAGTGCGTGATCGGCGCGGTCCTGCTGTGCCTGTTCCTGGCCATGGCCCTCAGCGCCTCCGCCACGTGGACCTGGCTGCGCGAGGGACTGTTCGCCTTCGCCCCCCATGACGTCGTCGACGCCTACGAGCTGCCCGGTTACGGGCCGTGGGCGGGTTATCTGGCGGTCCTGCTGGCCTGCGGCGGCATCTGGACGGCGGCCATGCTCGCCCGGGAGATCCGCAGGGCCGGCGCCCGGCAGCGGGCGCGCCGCGCCGAACTGCGGGCCCGCTCGCCGCGGCTGCCCGGTGAAGCCGCCGCCTCCGACGAGCGGCTGGTCGTCCTGGAGAGCGACCGTCCGGACGCCTGGTGGCTGACCGGCCCGCGGCCGCAACTGGTCATCACCACGGCTGCCCTGCGTCGCCTGAAGGGGCGTCAGCTGGACTCCGTCCTCGCCCACGAGCAGGGCCACGCGCGGGCCCGGCACGACGTCCTCCTGCACAGCGCCGGCGCGCTGGCCTCGGGCTTCCCGCAGGTGCCGGTCTTCGCCGCGTTCCGTGACCAGGTGCACCGGCTCGTCGAACTCGCCGCCGACGACATCGCCTCACGCCGCTTCGGGCGGCTCACCACCGCCCTGGCCCTGGTCGAACTCAACGAGGACCGCGGCGTTTTCGGCCCCTGCCCGGCACCGGACGCGCAGGTCCCGGTCCGCGTCAACCGGCTGCTGGACCCCGCGCCGCGGCTCACCCGCCTCGGCCGCGCCCGCGCGTCCGCGTGCGCGCTGCTCATCCCGGTCGTGCCGTTGCTCGTGGCCTTCGGCCCCGGGATCGGGGCGCTCACGTAGCCTCGGCTGTATGCACGCCCCTCCCGCACCGTCCGACGTCCGGGACCCCGACCGTGCCCTGCGCACCGCGTGCCTGAGCCAGTGCGCGGCGGCCTGCGCCGCCTTCCTGCTGCTGCTCGGGCTCGTCGTGGCGCGCTGGGGGCCGCTGCTGGCCGCCGACCGCGGCATCGCCGTGCAGCTGCACGCCGTCGCGGTACGGCACTCCGGCTGGACCCGGCTCAACCGCGTCCTCACCGACTGGGTCTGGGATCCGCTGACGATGCGTCTGCTGCTGCTCGCGGCCGTGATGTGGCTGCTCGTACGGCGCGAGAACCGCCAGGCCCTGTGGCTGGTGCTGGCCGGCACCCTGGGCTGGGTCCTCCAGCAGACCGCCAAGGCCCTCGTCGGCCGGGAGCGCCCGCACTGGCCGGACCCCGTCGACTCGGCTGCCTACGCGGCGTTCCCCTCCGGCCACGCGATGACCGCCGCGCTCGTCTGCGGCGCCCTGCTGTGGCTGCTGCTGCTCCGCCTGCCGGCCCGCTCCCCCTGGGGCGTGGCCGCCTGCGCCGTCGCCTTCGTGTCCGTCGCCGGTGTCGGCTTCACCCGCGTCTATCTCGGCGTCCACTGGCCCTCCGACGTCCTGGCCGGCTGGCTGCTCGCGGCGGCCGTCCTCACCGGTACGGCGGCGCTGTGCGAACCGTGGCGCACGGGCGCCGCGGAGCAGCAGCGCACGTCCTCGTGACCCCGCAGGTCAGGGCCGGGAGTTGTGCGGGTTCAGGGGAGATCCCGGGCGGCTGCCCTGCCGCGCTGTCGCCACCGGCTGGTATCCATGTGCGGCATGGACACCGAACACGCCACCCCCGAGGACCTCGCCGCGCTCCGCGCGGCCTTCGACGTCGACGACGGCGGCGCGTCGGCGCTCGGCTGGGAGGCCGTCCACGCCTTCGAGGCGCGGCACGGGGTGGTACTGCCCGAGCCCTACCGGACGTTCGTCGCCGACATCACCGACGGCTCCTTCCAGGGGCCTCCCGACTTCGGGCTCGTGGGCTTGGAGGAGTTGCCGGACGACTGGGGCGACGACCCGGCCGGACGCGACCTCGGACGCCCCTTCCCCCTGACGTCGGCGTGGATCTGGGAGGACGACGACCGGCCCGAGGAGGAGCTCGCGCCGCTGCGCGCCCAGGTGTTCGACCACGGCTCGATCGTGCTCGGCACGGACGGCTGCGGCATGTACTGGCACCTCGTCGTCACCGGTCCGCAGCGCGGCCGGGTGTGGCACATCACCGGCGAGGGCGCCTGCCCGTTCGATGCGGGGTTCGCCGGGTGGGTCGGGCACTGGGCGGCCGGGAAGCCCTGGTTCGGCGCCTCCTGACCGTGACGCGGCCCGCACCGGGCTCCGGTGTGCCCGCGAAGCCGGGGCGGGGATGATGGCGGTCATGACCATCAAGGGATGCATGTTCGACTTCTCCGGCACCCTGCTGCGGGTCGAACCCGCCCGGCGCTGGCTGGGCACGGTTCTGGATCAGCTGGGGATCACGCTCGGCGAGACCGAGCTGGCGGCGTACGCGGAGGGCTTGGAGCGGGCCGGCGGGCTCCCGGGCGGAGCGGCGCCGGAGCGGGTGCCGGCACGGCTGGAGCGGCTGTGGCAGGAACGGGACCTGTCGGCGGAGCACCACCGCGCGGCGTTCACCGCGCTGGCGCGGGAGGCGGAGCTGCCCTGGGAGGAGGCCTACGGGGCGCTGTACGACCGCCACATGGAGCCCGCCGCCTGGTCACCGTACCCGGATGCGAGGGAGGTGCTCGAGGAGTTGCGGCGCCGGGGCGTGCCGGTGGCGGTGGTGAGCAACATCGGGTGGGACCTGCGGCCGGTGTTCCGCGCGCACGGTCTGGAAGGGCTGGTGGACGTCTTCGTCCTCAGCTTCGAGCACGGCGTCCAGAAACCGGACCCACGGCTGTTCGGCATCGCGTGCGAGGGGCTGGGGCTGCCGCCGGAGCGCGTCGCGATGGTCGGGGACGACCGGCGGGCGGACGGCGGGGCGGCGGCGCTGGGCTGCGCGGTGCACCTGGTGGACCACCTGCCGGTGGAGCAGCGGCCGTCGGGGCTGCTGCCGGTGCTGGACCTGACCGCGTGACGGGGATCTGAGGGCGACGGGCCGGGCGGCGCGGAAGTGCGGTACCCGGCGGTCCCCCGCGCCGCCGGGTACGTGCACCTCACCCCCGTGACCCGCATGAGCATGCCACTCACGCACGGTCAGCCCTGAGTATATTGGCTCCGAGCCAGTCAACGCAGGAGTAAAGCATGTCCCCTCGGCGACCTTCGGTCAATGAAGCGATGCGCCGGCGTTCACGGGAACGTCTGCTGCAGGCCACGGTCGAACTGGTGGAGGAACGCGGGTTCGAGGCCACGACGCTCGGGGACATCGCCGACCGCGCGGGTTCGGCGCGCGGTCTGGTGTCGTACTACTTCCCCGGCAAGCGGCTGCTGCTGCAGGCGGCGGCCCACCGGCTGATGCACACCGAGCTGGCCGCGGCGCTGGAGCGGGAACCCGGGCCCGCCGACGGCCGCGAGGTGCTGGCCCGGGCGATCGACGCCGTCCTGGCGCTGCCCGTGCAGCATCCCGTCGTCATGCGGGCGCACATGGCCGGCATCCTCCAGGCGTCCGGGTTCAGCGAGTGCGAGGAGCGGCAGCGCCTGGCCGAATTGCTGCTGGGCGCCGTCCGGGCGTGGGGCTCGGCGGACCCCGAGCAGGACTACCGGATGCTGCGGGCCCTGCTCATGGGCGGGGTGTTCGCGCAGTTGATCCCGGGCGCGGCGATGCCGCTGCCGCGGTTGCGGGCCGACATGTTCCAGCGGTACGGCCTGCCCTGGGAACTCGGCGTTCCGCCGGGCGACCTGCCGCCCGGCGGAACGCCGTTGCCCGGGACCGCTCAGCGGTAGTCGGGCTGGGTCTGGACGTTGAGCTCGGCGAGCCGGATGCCCCGGGCGCTGTCGGTGCGCTTGTCGGAGATCTTGAGGACGTCGAAGCCCTTGGCGATGTCGTTCGAGTAGATGTAGCCGTTGTAGTAGTAGGCGCTCCAGGAGCCGCCGAGGGTCAGGGTGTCGGTCGAGATGGGACCGCGCTCGAAGTAGCCGATCTCCTTGGGGCGCGCGGAGTCGGTGAAGTCCCACACGGAGACGCCGCCCTGGTACCAGGCCTGGACCATGATGTCGCGGCCCTTGGCGGGGATGAGCGAGCCGTTGTGGGCGACGCAGTTCTCGGTGTCGGCCTGGTGGCGCGGGATCTTGTAGTAGTTCCGGAAGACCAGCTCGGGCTTGCCGTGCTTGCGGACGATGTCGTAGATGCCGTCGGCACCGCGCTGCGGACCGATCGCGGTGTTGCACTCGGCACCGCCGCCACCGCCCAGCTCGTCGGTGAAGACGACCTTGGTGCCGCGCTCGTTGAAGGTCGCCGAGTGCCAGAACGAGAAGTTCACGTTGTCCTGGACGCGGTCGAGGACCTTCGGGCGCTCGGGGTTGGAGATGTCCATCAGGATGCCGTCGCCCATGCAGGCACCGGCCGCGAGCCCCAGCTTCGGGAACGCGGTGATGTCGTGGCAGCCGGTGGTCTCACTGACCCGGGCCTGGGTGTCGGTGGGCGGGACGCCCGGGTTGCCGCCGTCCGGGAAGAGGACCGGGAAGGCCGTCACGGCCGCCTTCTCCGGGTGGCTGCGCGGGATCTTCACCACGGAGATGCCGTCGTGCGGCGGCTGGCAGTCCGGGAAGGTGGCGCTGGGCGAGTAGGAGGACACGTAGACGAACAGGTCGCGCTTGGCCGGTACCAGGGTGTGGGTGTGGGAACCGCAGGCGGTCTCCACGGCCGCGACGTAGCGCGGGTTGGCCTTGTCGCTGATGTCGAAGACCTTGACGCCCTCCCACGAGGACTTCTCGGCCGCGGACTGGCTCGTGCTCGCGCAGGAGCTGTCCGAGCGCGAGGAGTCGGTGGACAGGACCAGCAGGTTCCCGGAGACCGATATGTCGTTCTGGGATCCGGGGCACAGGACCTGGCTGACCATTTTGGGGCTGGTGGGACGGCTGATGTCCCAGATGACGAAGCCGTCGTAGTTGCCCGCGAAGGCGTATCTGCCCTGGAACGCCAGGTCGGTGTTGAATCCCCCGAGGGATTGCTTGGGTATGTTGACCAGGTGCTGAACGTTGGCGCTCGTGACGACCTCGTCGACACCCGGGATGCTCCCGTCGGCCGTGGCGGGGGCCGGAACCGCCAGTCCGAGCAGCGTGACGGCCGCGGCCGCCAGGGCCGCCAGTCGTCCGGGGCGAGCGAGGGCTGTACGTAAGCGCTTCACCGCGTCCTCCTAGTTTCCGTTCGCGGTTGAACTTCATGCGGACCCCGGCAGTATGGCCCTTCTCATGTGCGCGTCAAAAGATGACAATGCACTGGTGTTTTCCTCGTATCGTGTTGCGACGCTGTCCGCGCTGGCCCTCACCGCCTCCTTGGTACTCGCCCTGACCAGCTGCGACGGGGGTTCCGGAAGCGGTTCCGCGTCCGCCGCGCCCTCGGTCATCGCGCCGGGAGCGCCGGGCGAGAAGGCCACCACCCTCTCCCCGGAGGAGGCGGCGAAGGCCCTGCCCGACGACTCCCCGAACCCGGCGGACCTCACCTATGTGACGAACATGATCGCCCACCACCAGCAGGCGCTTGTCATGACCGCCCTCGCGGGCACCCGCGCCTCGGACGAGAAGGTCCGCGGACTCGCCGCGCGCATCGAAGCCGCGCAGGGCCCGGAGATCGACACCATGCAGGCCTGGCTCAAGACCAACGGCGGCTCCCATGCCACCGCTCACGACCATGACCACGCCGCGATGCCCGGGATGGCCACCGCGGCGCAGCTGGCGGCGCTGCGCGCGGCGCGCGGCGCGGAGTTCGACCGGCAGTTCCTTCGCCTGATGACCGCCCACCACCGCGGCGCGGTGACGATGGCCACCGACGTGCTCACGCACGGCCGCAACGTCCTGGTCGCCGAGTGGGCGAACGAGGTGATCGCCCAGCAGAGCGCCGAGATCGCCCGGATGCGCGCCATGGACTGACATCCCGGACCGCGACACGCTCCGGCGCCCTCCCCCCGGTGGTCACTCGGTGCGATGCTGGACGTGGCCGCCCGTCCCGCCCGTTCCGGGCGGCACACGGGCCGCCGAGGTGAACCCAACCCTCGCCGAAGGGGAGGCGCCCGTGCTGCGTGTGGCAGTCGTCGGATCAGGTCCCAGCGGGGTGTACACGGCCGAGGCGCTGACCCGCCAGGAGTCGGTGCCGGACGTCGCCGTCGACGTGCTCGACCGGCTCCCCTGCCCGTACGGCCTGGTCCGGTACGGGGTGGCCCCCGACCACGAGAAGATCAAGTCCCTGCAGGGCACGCTGCGGCGCGTCCTGGAGGACCCCCGGATCCGCTTCCTGGGCAATGTGACCGTCGGCGGTCCGGGGCTGTCCCCGCAGGCGCTGCTGGAGCTGTACCACGCGGTGGTGTACTGCGTCGGCGCCGCGACCGACCGCCGCCTCGGGGTGCCCGGGGAGGACCTGCCGGGCAGTTGCGCGGCCACCCACTTCGTCTCCTGGTACAGCGCCCATCCCGACGAGGCTCCCGACGGCTTCCCGCTGCACGCCCGCTCCGCGGTCGTGATCGGGGTCGGCAACGTGGCCGTCGACGTGGCCCGCATCCTGGCCCGCGGTGCCGAGGAACTGCGGCACACCGATGTGCCCGAGGGGGTGCTGCGGGCCCTGGCGGACAGCCACGTCACGGACGTGCACATGGTGGGGCGGCGCGGGCCCTCGCAGGCGAAGTTCACCACCAAGGAGCTGCGCGAGCTCGGCGACCTGCCGGGCGCGGACGTCATTGTCCGTCCCGGGGAGCTGGCTCTCGACCCCGCGTACGCCGATCCGCAGGGGCTCGTGCCGGTCGCCCGGCGCAATGTGGAGGTGCTGCGCGGCTGGGCCTCCCGGCCCGCGGCGGGCCGGCGCCGCCGCATCCATCTGCGGTTCTTCCTGCGGCCGGTGGCGGTGCTCGGCGAGGACGGGGTGACCGGGGTGCGGTTCGAGCGGACCGCGCCGGACGGGCAGGGCGGGGTGCGCGGCACGGGCGTCCTCGAGGACATCGACGCCGGACTGGTGCTGCGGTCGGTCGGTTACCGCGGCGTGCCCCTGGTCGGGCTGCCGTTCGACGACCGGCTCGGCATCGTGCCCAACACGGAGGGCCGGGTGCTGCGCGGCGGCGCCCCCTCGCCCGGCGAGTACGTCGCCGGCTGGATCAAGCGCGGGCCGACCGGCGTGATCGGCACCAACCGGCCCTGCGCCAAGCAGACGGCGGCGGCCCTGGTCGCCGACGCACGGGAGCTGCTGGCCCGGCCCACCGCGGACGCCGATCCGCTCGATGGCCTGCGGGCACTGGGGCAGGACCCCGTGGAGTGGACCGGATGGGAGGCCATCGAGGCCGCCGAGTCGGCGCTGGGGCGGTCGCTGGACCGCGCGACCGTGAAGATCCCCGACTGGGAGGGGCTGTTGGCGGCCGCGCGCCCCAGGGGCTGAGATCCGCGGGAAACACCTCCGCAATCAACAAACTGTTTACGCTCACTAGGGTCCCGGGCAACCACTTCGTCGTTCCACCGCTCACCCGCGCCGCGTTCGAGGAGCTGCCCATGGCGACGCCGCCGCACCGTCCCGCCGTCCATCCCGTCGACGAGGTCCTGCCTGCCGTCCAGCTCGGGGCGTTCGGGCTCCAGCACGTGCTGGCGATGTACGCGGGCGCGGTCGCCGTGCCGCTCATCGTCGGGGGCGCGCTGAAGCTGGCGCCCGCCGACCTCGCCTACCTGATCACGGCGGACCTGCTGGTGTGCGGCATCGCCACGCTGCTGCAGTGCGTGGGCTGGTGGCGGTTCGGCGTCCGACTGCCCATCATGCAGGGCTGCACCTTCGCGGCGGTCTCGCCCATGGTGCTGATCGGCCAGGACGGCGGACTGCCCGCGATCTACGGCGCCGTCATCGCCTCGGGAGTGGCGATGGTCCTGCTGGCGCCCGTCTTCGGGCGGCTGCTGCGGTTCTTCCCGCCCCTGGTCACCGGCACCGTGATCCTGGTCATCGGGCTCAGCCTGCTGCCGGTGGCCGGCAACTGGGCGGCAGGTGGGGTCGGTTCGCCCGACTTCGGGGCGCCGCGGAACATCGGCCTGGCGGCCGCCGTGCTCCTGGCCGTCCTGCTGGTCCAGCGCTTCGCGCCCCCTGCCCTCGCGCGCGTCGCGGTCCTGGCGGGCATCGTGCTGGGCACCCTGGCGTCCGTGCCGTTGGGCTTCACCGACTTCGGCGCGGTCGGCGGCGCCGACTGGGTGGGGATCAGCACGCCGTTCCACTTCGGCACGCCCGACTTCCAGGGCGCGGCGATCGCCTCCATGCTCGTCGTGGCCCTCGTGACGATGACCGAGACGACCGGCGACATCATCGCCGTGGGCGAGCTGACCGGCCGCCACGTGGAACCACGGCGGCTCGCGGACGGGCTGCGCGCCGACGGGGTGTCGACCGTGCTCGGCGGGGTCTTCAACACCTTCCCGTACACCGCCTACGCGCAGAACGTCGGCCTCGTGGGGATGACCCGGGTGCGCAGCCGCTGGGTGGTGGCGACCGCGGGCGGCATCCTCGTCCTGCTGGGGCTGCTGCCCAAGCTGGGGGCAGTGGTCGCGGCGATCCCGGCGCCCGTGCTGGGCGGGGCGGGCCTGGTGATGTTCGGGACGGTGGCGGCGAGCGGGGTGCGGACCCTGTCCACCGTCGACTTCCACGGCAACGGCAATCTGACCGTGGTGGCGGTGTCGGTCGCGGTCGGGCTGCTGCCGGTCGGCGTCCCGACGGTCTACGACGCCTTCCCCGACTGGTTCCAGACGGTGATGGACAGCGGGATCAGCGCGGGGTGCATCACCGCTATCGCGCTGAACCTGCTCTTCAACCACCTGCCCGGCGGCTCCGGTTCAGGCGCGGACGACGCCGGCGGTCCCGTCGGGCCGTCCGTCCTGCCGGTCGGCGGCGGCGAGGACGGCGTCCAGAAGCCCGGGGAAGAGCACCTCTAGGTCCGCCCGGCGCAGCGCGTTCATCTTGGAGGTGCCCCGGTAGGTCTGGCTGATCACCCCGGCCTCGCGCAGCACCCGGAAGTGGTGGGTGCAGGTGGACTTGCCGACCGGCAACCCGACCTCGGAGCACGCCGCCTCCGTTCCCCGCGCCGCCAGCGTCCGCACCACGCGCAGTCGCATGGGGTCGGAGAACGCGTGCAGGACGGCCTCCAGGCGGATGTCCGCTCGGTCCGGGTGCTCGCACACCCTCCCGCCGGGGACGGGGGCGGCCGCGGTGAGGGGCTGCTGCGGGGGCATGCACCCATATTACGAGAATTCTCGTAGTTCGACCGCTGCCGTACCAGCTCTCGGCGCCGGGCCGCCGGTGGCGCAAATCCCCTTCACCGCACCGCTGTTGGCCGACGGGGACACCGCACGCCGGGGTCCGGCGCGGCACGCTTCGGCCGCGGGGAGGCGCGCCGCGGCCCCCGTTGTCGGTAGGACGGTGCAGAATCTGTGATGCAGAACACATTCCCGTAGTTCGGAGATGGTGCGTCATGGACGACGTCGTACTCGCGATCGGCACACGCAAGGGGCTGTTCCTGGGACGGCGGGGCGGCGCCGGGACGTGGGAGCTGACCGGCCCGCACTTCCCCATGCAGGCGGTGTACTCGGTGGGCATCGACACGCGCCAGGCCGTGCCCCGGCTGCTGGTCGGCGCAGACAGCTCGCACTGGGGGCCGTCGGTCTTCCGCTCCGACGACCTCGGGCGCAGCTGGGAGGAGCCGGCCAGGCCCGCGGTGCGGTTCCCCAAGGACACGGACGCCTCGCTGGAGCGCGTCTGGCAGATCCAGCCCGCCGGCGCCGCCGCCCCGGACCTGGTGTGGGCCGGCACGGAGCCGGGCGCGCTCTTCCGCTCGGACGACGGCGGGGTGACCTTCGAGTTCGTGCGGAGCCTGTGGGAGCACCCGCAGCGGGAGCTGTGGGGTGCCGGATACGGCGGTCAGGCGGTGCACACGGTGCTCACCGATCCGCGCGACGCCGACGTGGTGATCGCGGCCGTCTCCTCCGGCGGGGTCTACCGCTCGGCCGACGGAGGCGCGAGCTGGGAGGCGTCCAACACCGGGATCAAGGCGGAGTTCCTGCCCGACCCGTACCCGGAGTTCGGCCAGTGCGTGCACAAGATCGACCGGGACGCCGAGGACCCGGACCGGCTGTACCTGCAGAACCACGGCGGGGTCTACCGCAGCGACGACGCCGGCGCGAGCTGGACGGAGATCGGCAAGGGCCTGCCCGCGGACTTCGGCTTCGCCGTCGCCGCCCACCCCCGCCGCGGCGGAGTCGCGTACGTCTCTCCGGTCAACGACGGCAGCGACCGCTACCAGCCGGACTACCGCTGCCGGGTCTACCGCACCGAGGACGCCGGCGCCTCGTGGACGGCCCTGTCCGCCGGGCTGCCCACGGAGGAGCACTACGGCGTGGTCCTGCGCGACGGGCTGCGCACCGACGACGCGGACCCGGTCGGCGTGTACTTCGGCAACCGCAACGGCGAGGTGTACGCCAGCGCCGACGAGGGCGACACCTGGCAGCCGGTGGCCTCACACCTGCCCGATGTGCTGTGCGTGAGGGCGGCCGTGGTCTGAGTGTCGGTGTGAGCCACTAGAGTGACTCACCGTGGCAGCACGACCGTTGAACGAAATCGTCGAAGAAGGCTGGGCCAAGGCGCTGGAGCCGGTCGCAGGGAAGATCGCCGAAATGGGCGACTTCCTGCGCGCCGAGATCGCCGCGGGCCGCACCTACCTGCCGTCGGGGGCGAACGTGCTGCGCGCGTTCCAGCAGCCCTTCGACGACGTCCGGGTGCTGATCGTGGGCCAGGACCCGTACCCCACCCCGGGGCACGCCGTCGGGCTGTCGTTCTCGGTGGCCCCGGAGGTACGGCCGCTGCCCCCCAGCCTGCTGAACATCCACCAAGAGCTGAACACCGACCTCGGCCTGCCCCAGCCCTCCAACGGGGACCTGACCCCCTGGACCCGGCAGGGCGTCCTGCTGCTCAACAGGGCGCTGACCACCGCGCCGCGCACGCCCAGGGCGCACCGCGGCAAGGGCTGGGAGGCGGTCACCGAGCAGGCCATCCGCGCGCTCGCCGCGCGCGGCAAGCCCCTGGTGTCCATCCTGTGGGGCTCCGACGCGCGCAGCCTGCGGCCACTGCTGGGGAGCCTGCCGGCCGTGGAGTCCGCCCACCCCTCCCCCATGTCGGCCGACCGCGGCTTCTTCGGCTCACGTCCGTTCAGCCGGGCCAACGACCTCTTGGTACGGCAGGGCACGAACCCGGTGGACTGGCGGCTGCCCTGACGGAGGCAGCCGTTACTCTGCCCGGGTGACGACGCATTCGAACACCCCGGCGGGCTGGTACCCGGACCCGCATGGCACCCAGAACCTGCTGCGCTACTGGGACGGGTCCCAGTGGACGGAGCACACCCATGCGGGCGGCGCGCAGGTCCCGCCGCAGCCCAAGGACAACCCCTGGGAACTGGGCGTCGACGGCGGTCCCGACCCGTCGCGCATCCAGCGCCAGGTGCAGCAGCAGGCCGGCGTGGCCCCCACCGGCCCGGGTGGGGGCACGCTCTTCAGCGAGCCCGTCCTGGTGGTCAACCAGAAGGCCAAGCTCATCGAGCTGAGCAACGAGTACAGCGTCTTCGACCAGCAGGGGCGCCAGCTCGGCTCGGTGCTCCAGGTCGGCCAGAGCACCGCGCGGAAGGTGCTGCGCTTCGTCGCGAGCGTCGACCAGTTCATGTCGGTGCGCCTGGAGGTGCGTGACGCCCACGGGCAGCCCCAGTTGCTGCTGACCCGGCCCGCGAAGTTCATCAAGTCCAAGGTGATCGTGCAGCGCGCCGACGGCATGACGCTCGGCGAGATCGTACAGCAGAACGCCATCGGGAAGATCAACTTCTCCTTCGAGGTCAACGGCCAGAAGATCGGCGCGATCAAGGCCGAGAACTGGCGTGCCTGGAACTTCTCCATCGTCGACCACACCGACACCGAGGTCGCCCGGATCACCAAGACGTGGGAGGGCCTGGCGAAGACGATGTTCACCACGGCCGACAACTACGTGCTGCAGATCCACCGGCAACTGCCGGACCCCCTGCTGAGCATGGTCGTCGCCTCCGCGCTCACCGTGGACACCGCCCTCAAGCAGGACTCGCGCGGTCTCGGCTGACCGTGGCACGCGTACGGTGCCGGGGTGCGCGGACCCGGCACCGTATCGGGACAGAACCGGACAGGTAACCCCTGCGATGGACCCGCCCGAACAACAGAGCGCGCAAAGGCACTAGCATGCCTCGCCATGAGCACTGCCGAAGGGCCCGCACCCGGCCTGCCCGTTCGAATGCCCCGCCCCCGCCAGCCCGGGCGGCACCGGCGCCCGGAGCCGCTGACCACGCCCGAGGGCGCCCCCGCGCTGGTCCTCGCCGTGCCCGGCACCCCGTCCTCCGCGATACGCAGTCTCGCGGAGGAGATCGTCAGCATCGCCCGCATCGAGCTCTCCGGTCTCGACCCGCGCATCGGCTACGTCGACGGCGACGGCGAGGAGTACCCGACGCTCGAGTCCGTGGTGGCCCAGGCCGCCGGCGAGCGCGGCGACCAGGCCCCCGCGGCCGTCGTGGTCCCGCTGCTGGCCGGTCCCGAGCCGTCGGTGATGCGCCGGATCCGCCAGGCAGTGGCGGACAGCCGCTCCGCGGCCGAGGTGACCGACGTGCTCGGCCCTCACCCGCTGCTGGCCGAGGCGCTGCACGTGCGCCTCTCCGAGGCCGGACTGGCCCGCGCCGACCGCGCCCGCCTGTTCACGGTGGCCACGGCCGCCGACGGCATCATCCTGGCCACTGTCGGTGGCGAGGAGGCCGTCCAGGCGGCGGGTGTGACGGGTCTGCTGCTGGCCGCACGCCTCGCGGTGCCGGTGCTGGCCGCCGCGCTGGACATCGAGGGCTCGGTCGCCCAGACCGCCGAGCAGCTGCGCTCGTCCGGCTCGACGACCCTGGCGCTCGCGCCGTACGTGGTCGGTCCCGAGGTCGCCCCCGAGGTGCTGCACGACGCCGCCAAGGAGGCCGACTGCTCCGCGGCCGACGCGTTGGGTCCCTACCCGACCATCGGCAAGCTGGTCGTCTCCACGTACACCACGGCCCTGGGCATCGCCCAGGAGTCGCAGGGTGCTCCGCTGAGCTGAACCCGCGGACCGTCGACGACAACGGCGTGGGGGGGGGGGGCGGGGGGGCCGGCGCGGGGCGCCCCAAAGCGGGGGGCTCCGGGTTGGCCGCGCCCTCCCCGCAAACCACACCAGCCGC
>NZ_JBEXSX010000022.1:0-126715 GCF_040613835.1 Streptomyces sp. NPDC006207
GCCGCGCCCCCGCCCGGCTCGGGCGGGCCGGGGCCACGGCTTCGTCACCGAGGGGCGGCTACGCGCCCGTACGCGCCCTGCGGCGGACCGCCGCCACCAGGAGGGCACCCAGGACGGCGCAGGCCGCAGAGCCGGCCGCCAGGGGACGTACGGGCCCCGCGCCGGTGGCGGCGAGGGAGCCCGTCCCGCCGGCCGGAACCACGCCGGAACCGCCCGAGGCGCTCCCGCCGGAGCCGGACGGCGCCTTGGCCGTGACCGTGAGGACACCCGCGTTGTTCTTCTGGCCCTTGCGGTCGACGCCGTAGTCCGAGGCCGCGAAGACCAGGCCGGTGGCCTCGTCCAGTGCCCGGTCCGCAACCAGGGTGAAGGAGAAGGTCTGGGAGGTGCCGGGCTCGATCGAGTGCCGGGTGTGGCAGTAGTAGATCGTCCCGGTCGGCACGGGCGCGACGTCCTGCGGGTCGTCGCCGAAGGTGACGCCGCCCGGGTAGTCGTCCCAGTCCGCATTCGTGGTCAGCTTGCAGGCGCCGTCGCGCGCCGTGACCCGCACCCCGCGGGGGATCTCCACCGCGACCCAGGTGGCCGGCCCGGTCCCGCTGGTGCCGCGTGCCCGCGCGGCCTCGTCGCCCTCGTTGCGCAGGCCCACGACGGCCTTCGTCCGGTCGCCGACCGTCGCCCGGACCGTGTCCCCGATCGCCACCAGGTCCGCCCCGCGGTGGCCGGGGGCCGGCCCCTCGGGGTCGTACATCTTGATGTTCAGGCCGCCGAGGTTGTCGGTGTAGTCGACGTCCCAGCCCTCCTGCGCGGCGGACTTCCGGGCCGCCGTCCCGGGGCCGCGCGTGTCCTTGGCCGCCGGGGCGGACGTCTTGCGGACGAGGGTGAGCGGGGCCCCGGTGCCGGGGGTGCCGAGCTGTGCGTCGTCGTCGAGGTTTCCGCCGATCAGGTCGGCCTGGTAGCCCACCCTGCCGTCGGTGGCGCCGGACTCGACCTCGATCTTCAGCGGCTTCGCGAGCTCCCACACCTCGCCCGGGGCGATGTCGGTGGCGAAGTGGCAGACGAAGGCGTCCTCCGGCTGGCCCACCGGGGCGTGGCGGCAGTTGCCGAAGTCGTCCGCCATCACCAGGCCCGTGCCGAAGGAGCGGGTGAGATTGGTCCGCACCAGGACGGAGACGCCGCCGCGGGTGGGCCGGTCACCGACGTTGGCGATGACCACCGGCAGGTCGAGGGTGTCGCCGGGCCGTACGTCGGAGACGGCGGACGACTTCGGCACGACGAGGTCCGGGCCGCTGCCGACCGTGATCCGGGTGGCGGTCATGCTGTCGGGATCCGGCCTGGCGTCCTTCGCGCTCACCGAGTAGCGCAGCGTCGCGGCGTCGTCGGTCCTGGAGCCGGAGGCGGCCCGCATCCTCACGGGTATCGCGGTGCCGGTGTGGTCGACCGTGCCCAGGGAGCAGGTGGCCGTGGTGCCCGAGGTGGCGCACAGGTGCGCGGGGAGCGCCACGTCCACGACGCCGGCCAGGGCGGCGAGGTCCATGGTGACGACGACCTCGTGGGCGGGCTCCGGCACCTGCCCGTCGTCGAAGCGCTGGACCAGGGCGGTGATCTCGAACGTCTTGTACGCGGTGCTCGTCGCCGCCACCCCGACGTCGCCGGGTGCGGTCAGGTGCAGTTCGGCTCTGAGGGGCGCGGCCGAGGCCGCGCCCGCGATGACGGCGGATCCGGCCGTCGCGGTCATGACGACGGCCGCGGTGCACACCGCGAGCCGGGTGAGTCTCATGCCGGGTTCCCCCTGAGGAAGTCGACGGTCAGGTGGCGCACCCGTGAACGCACGGGAGACGTCACAGGAAGGACCCGTGACGTCTCCGGAAGGTTGTGCGGTGACCCGGTGTCAACCCGTGGCCCGCTCCTCGGGGGGCGGCGGCGTGCGGCGGCGCGGCGGGAAGATCTCGGCCGGCGTGGGCACCTTGCGCTTCTCCTCACCGGGGTCCGGCGCGGCCGGCTCGGCGGGGGGCGTCTTCGGCTCGGGCTTGGGGCCCGGCTTGGGATCGTCGGAGGCGGCCCGCCCGCCGGGCAGCGCGCGCAGCCGGGCCCTGCCGGTGGCGGGCGTGCCGCAGGGTTGCGAGGGAGCGGGGATGCGCGCCTCCAGGCGGGCGCGCACGTCGAGCTCCGCCAGGTGCTCGCAGCGGCGCAGCACGGCCCGCCTGCGGTGCGCCTCGGCGTCCGTGCACGGCGCGTCGTGCAGTCGGCGCAGCGCGGCGAGGTCGTCCGGCAGGGGCACGTAACCGGTGTCGAGCGCGCCCGTCAGCCGCTCGAGGTAGCCGGCGGCGCTGCCCGGCAGCGCCGCCCGGTACCGGGCGAGCTCCGCGAGCTGGAAGGTCCGCAGCCGCCCGCCCTCGCGGGCCGCCTCGTCGATGTCCTCGGCGAGGCGCAGATAGTCCCTGACCTCGTCGGGGGTGGGGATCATGGTGCTGGACTGGAGGGCCGCTGAGAGGGCGCGCCGGAGCACGCGCAGTTCATCCGCGCTGAACGCCATTCCGCCTCGGGACCCGTGTGGCGTGGGCATGGTCTGACTTTACGTACTAAGCGAACAAAATACGCGTAACCAGATATGGCCGGGCGCGCCGCGTGCCTCCCCCGTGCGCCTGCCCGGGCCGTCGGCCGCCGGGCCGTCAGGTCGTCAGGTCGTCAGGTCGTTGATACGTTCCGCTCGTAGACCAGCCGGAGGCCTATCAGGGTCAGCCAGGGCTCGTGGACGTCGATGACCGCCGACTCCCCCAGCACCAGCGGCGCCAGCCCGCCGGTGGCGATGACCGTGACGTCGTCCGGGTCGTCCGCGAGCTCCCGCGCCATCCGCTCGGCGACGCCGTCCACCTGGCCGGCGAAGCCGTACAGGATGCCGGACTGCATGGCCTCGATGGTGTTCTTGCCGATGACGCTGCGCGGGCGGGTCAGCTCCACCTTGCGCAACTGGGCGCCGCGGGCCCCCAGGGCGTCCACGGAGATCTCGATGCCGGGGGCGATGGCGCCGCCGGCGTACTCGCCGCGCGTCGTGACCGCGTCGAAGGTGGTGGCCGTGCCGAAGTCCACCACGATGCACGGCCCGCCGTAGAGGTGGACGGCTGCGAGGGAGTTGATGATCCGGTCGGAGCCGACTTCCTTGGGGTTGTCGGTGAGCACCGGGACGCCGGTCTTGACGCCGGGCTCGACGAGGACCGCGGGCACGTCGCCGTAGTAACGGCGCGTCACCTCGCGCAGCTCGTGCAGCACCGAGGGGACGGTGGAGCAGATGGCGATCCCGTGGATGTTGTCACCCAGCTCCTCGCCGAGCAGCGGGTGCATGCCCATCAGGCCCTGCATCAGGACGGCCATCTCGTCCGCCGTGCGGCGCGCGTCGGTGGAGACCCGCCAGTGCTCGACGATCTCGTCCCCGTCGAACAGCCCCAGGACGGTGTGGGTGTTGCCGACGTCGATGGTGAGAAGCATCAGTCCCGCTCCGACCCCTCGGACCGCAGGTCCAGCCCGATGTCGAGGATCGGCGAGGAGTGCGTCAGGGCGCCCACGGCGAGGTAGTCGACGCCGGTCGCGGCATAGGACCGGGCGTTGTCCAGGGAGAGCCGGCCGGAGGACTCCAGCAGGGCGCGGCCCGCGACGATGTCGACCGCCTCCTCCGTCTCGGAGGGGGTGAAGTTGTCCAGCAGGATCAGGTCCGCGCCCGCCTCCAGGACCTCGCGGACCTGGTGCAGGGTGTCGACCTCGACCTCGATCGCCAGCTCGGGGAACTCCTCGCGGACGGCCTTGAAGGCGGCCGCCACGCCGCCCGCCGCGACCACGTGGTTGTCCTTGACCAGGGCCGCGTCCGACAGCGACATGCGGTGGTTGACGCCGCCGCCGCAGCGGACCGCGTACTTCTCCAGCGCGCGCAGGCCCGGGGTCGTCTTCCGGGTGTCGCGGACCTGCGCCTTGGTGCCCTCCAGCGCGTCGGCCCAGCGGCGCGTGGTGGTGGCGATCCCGGACAGCCGGCACATCAGGTTGAGCGCGCTGCGCTCCGCGGTCAGCAGGTCCCTCGTACGGGTGCGCACGGAGAGCAGCACTTGACCCGCCTCGACCCGGTCGCCGTCCTCGACGTGCCGCTCGACCTCGAACTCGTCGGTGCACACGATGGACAGGACCGCCTCGGCGACCCGCAGCCCGGCGACCACACCGGCCTCGCGCGCGGTGAAGTCACCGGTGGCCAGGGCGTCCTCGGGGATGGTGGCCACGGTGGTGACGTCCACCCCGCCGTCCAGGTCCTCCTCGATGGCCATGTGCGCGACGTCCTCGACCAGCACCGGGTCCAGCCCGGCGTCGACGAGCAGCTGCGCGAGGTCGGGGTCGAGACCGCACTCGCTCGGGTCGTGCGCGTACTCGTCGCCGGAACCGCAGCCGCAGCCGTCGCCGCAGCCACCGCCGCCGGCGCCGCCGATCTGCAGGAGGGGGAGGTCGGGCGTGCTCATCGCAGGTGCTCCGTTCCAGGACGGGTCGAGGGGAAGTCCGCTGTGGGGGTGGTGCGGATGGTGAGACTAGTGGGTGCCGCGGGCAGCCCCGCACCACCGGCGGGGAGCCGGACGACGATGTGCCGGCGCCAGTTCCCGTCGTCGCGCCCGGGCCGGTCCTCGCGCCAGTGGCAGCCGCGGGTCTCCTCGCGGCGGCGGGCCGCCTCGACCAGGACCCGGGCGACCAGGCAGAGGTTGGTCGCCTCCCAGGTCTCCACGCAGGGCTCGGCGGTCTTGCCGTCGCGCTCCAGCAGTTCCTCGGCGTCGGCGTACATCCGGCTCAGTGCCGCCGCCGCGCCCTCCAGGCTGTCCGCGCTGCGCAGCACTCCCGCACCGCGCGTCATGATCCGCTGGATCGCGAAGCGGGCCTCGGAGGGCAGCAGCGGGGAACGGCCGGGCTCGGGGACCACCGGGGCGCCGGGGGCCGCGGGGTGCTCGGCGATGTCGGCGGCGATGCGCTCGGCGAAGACCAGCCCCTCCAGGAGGGAGTTGGACGCCAGCCGGTTGGCGCCGTGCACGCCCGTGCAGGCGACCTCGCCGCACGCGTACAGGCCCGGCACCGTGGTGCGGCCGTGCAGGTCGGTGCGGACGCCGCCGGAGGCGTAGTGCGCGGCGGGCGCCACCGGGATCGGCGTGGTGACCGGGTCGATGCCGTTGGCGCGGCAGGCGGCCAGGATCGTCGGGAACCGCTGCTCCCACATCCGCGCGCCGAAGTGCCGGCCGTCGAGGTACATGTGCTCGGTGCCGGTCTCCTGCATGCGGCGCGTGATGCCCTTGGCGACGATGTCGCGCGGCGCCAGCTCGGCCAGCTCGTGCTGCCCCTGCATGAAGCGCACCCCGTCGGCGTCCACGAGGTACGCGCCCTCCCCGCGCACGGCCTCGGAGACCAGCGGCTGCTGTCCCTCCGCGTCCGCGCCGAGGAAGAGCACCGTCGGGTGGAACTGCACGAACTCCAGGTCCGAGACCTCCGCGCCGGCGCGCAGCGCGAGCGCCACCCCGTCGCCCGTGGACACCGCCGGGTTGGTCGTGGCCGAGAAGACCTGCCCCATGCCGCCGGTGGCCAGCACCACGGCGCGGGCCCGCACGGCGCCGACGCCGTCACGCTGCCCCTCGCCCATGACGTGCAGGGTGACGCCCGCGGTACGGCCCTCGGCGTCGGTCAGCAGGTCGAGCACGAGCGCGTTCTCGATGAACTCGATCCGGGCCTCGCGCACGGCCTCGATCAGCGCCCGGGAGATCTCCAGGCCCGTCGCGTCGCCGCCCGCGTGGGCGATCCGGCGGCGGTGGTGACCGCCCTCCCGGGTCAGCAGGATCTCGCCGGTGGCCTCACTGGTGTCGAAGTGCGCGCCCGTCGCGATCAGCCGGCGAACGGCGTCGGGGCCCTCGGTGACCAGGGTGCGCACCGCCTCCTCGTCGCACAGGCCTGCGCCCGCCACAAGGGTGTCGTCCAGGTGCTGCTCCGGGGTGTCGCCCTCGCCGAGCGCGGCGGCGATGCCGCCCTGCGCCCAGCGCGTGGAGCCGTCGTCGAGCCGGGCCTTGGTGACGACGGTGACCTTGGCGCCCTGCGCGGCGCAGCGCAGCGCCACCGTCAGCCCGGCGACGCCGGAGCCGACCACTACCACGTCCGCCTCGTGCGCCCAGCCGGGCGCGGGGGAGTGCAGCCGTATGCCTGTACCTGTGCCGCTCATCGGCGGGCTCCGAACTCCAGGGGGATGTTGTCGATCAGCCGGGTCGTGCCGACCCTGGCGGCGACCGCGAGCACCGCCGGCCCGGTGTGGCCGGGGGCGGCCTCGGTGAAGTCGCGCGGGTCGATCAGGGCGAGGTAGTCCACCGCCAGGCCGTCGCCCTTCTCCAGCACCGTCCGCGCCGCGGCCCGTACGGCCTCCGGCCCGTCGTCCAGCGCGTCGCGCCCGGCGAACAGGGCGCGGGAGAGCGTGAGGGCGGTCCCGCGGTCGCCGTCGGAGAGGTACCGGTTGCGGCTGGACAGGGCCAGGCCGTCCGGCTCGCGGACCGTGGGCACGCCGACGATCTCGGCCGGGAAGTTCAGGTCCGTCACCATGCGGCGGATGAGGGCCAGTTGCTGGGCGTCCTTCTGGCCGTAGAAGGCGACGTCCGGCCGGGTCAGGTGGAGCAGCTTGGCGACGACGGTCAGCATGCCGTCGAAGTGGCCGGGGCGCACGGCGCCCTCGTAGCCCTCGCCCATCGGCCCGGCGCTGATCCGCACCTGCGGCTGCCCGCCGGGGTAGACCTCGTCGGCGGCGGGCGCGAAGACGAGGTCGGCGCCGGCCCGCGCGGCGGTCTCGACGTCGGCGTCGAGGGTGCGCGGGTAGCGGTCGAAGTCCTCGTCCGGCCCGAACTGCAGCGGGTTGACGAAGACGGTGACGACGACGGTGCCGTCCCCCACCCGCTCGCGGGCGGTGCGCACGAGGGTCGCGTGCCCCTCGTGCAGCGCGCCCATGGTCATGACGACCCCGACCTCGCCGGGCCGGCCCTCGACGGCCGACCGCAGCTCGCGCGCGGTGTGCACCAGCCTGGTCATCTCTTTCCCCCCTCGGCGCCGTCCGCCAGGACGCCCAGCAGCGCCTCCGCGAACTCCGGCTTCAGCATCCCGCCCGCCAGGGCGCGGTCCGCCGTGGCGCGGGCCATCGCGACGTACGGGGCGACCATCTCCGGCGCCTGCCGGCGCAGCTCCGCCAGGTGCGCCGCGACCGTGCCCGCGTCGCCGCGGGCGACCGGGCCGGTGAGGGCGGCGTCACCGGAGCGCAGGGCGTTGTCCAGGGCCGCGCCGAGCAGCGGGCCCAGCATGCGGCCGGGTTCGGCGACGCCGGAGGCGCGCAGCAGTTCCATGGACTGGGCGACCAGGGTGACCAGGTGGTTCGCGCCGATCGCCAGGCCCGCGTGGTAGAGCGGGCGCGCCGACTCCTCGATCCACTCGGGCTCGCCGCCCATCTCGATCACCAGGGCCTCGGCCGCCATCCGCAGCTCCGCGGGTGCCGTGACGCCGAAGGAGCAGCCGGCCAGCCGCTGCACGTCGACGGAGGTGCCGGTGAAGGTCATCGCCGGGTGCAGGGCCAGCGGCAGCGCGCCCGCGCGCAGGGCCGGCTGCAGCACGCCCGTGCCGTACCGGCCCGAGGTGTGCACCAGCAGCTGGCCCGGCCGTACGGCCCCGGTCTCGGCGAGGCCGGCCACCAGCTCCGGCAGCGCGTCGTCCGGCACCGTCAGCAGGACGAGCTCGGAGCGGGCCAGCACCTCGGCCGGCTCCACGAGCGGCACGTCGGGCAGCAGGGCTGCGGCACGGCGGCGTGAGGCATCGGACACACCCGACGCCGCGACCGGGTGGTGCCCGGCGAGCTTCAGCGCGGCCGCGAGCGCGGTACCGACCCGCCCCGCGCCGACGACGCCGACCGTGAGCCGCGCGGGGCGGGCCTCCACGTCGGGGGGCAGGGGCCCCGGGGTGTGCGATGCGTTCACGCTGCGCTGGCCTTCCGTTCCAGTCCTCACGGGGGTACCGGACGTTCTCGTCAATGCTACGCGAATGTTTCCCGGGGCCCTCCGGGGCGGCAGGATCGGTCCATGACCTCTGCCGACGACGAGAAGGCGCGGCGTATCGCCGCCGTACGCTCCTGCGACCGCGTGCTGTCCTACGGGAAGCCCCCCACGATGCGCGAACGGCTGGCCGCACTGGCCGGACGGGACGGCCTGGACGGCCCCGTGGACACGTACGGCGACGGGATCGTCGACGAACTGGAGCACCGGGTGGCCGGGCTGCTCGGCACGGAGGAGGCCGTCTGGTTCCCCACCGGCACGATGGCCCAGCAGGTCGCCCTGCGCTGCTGGGCGGGACGCACCGGCAACCCGGTCGTCGCGCTGCACCCGCTGGCCCACCCCGAGGTGCACGAGCGCGGCGCGCTGTCCGCGCTGAGCGGGCTGCGGACCGTCCACCCCACCACGGCCCGCCGCATACCGGACGCGGACGAGGTGCGCGGCATGGACGAGCCCTTCGGCACGCTCATGCTGGAGCTGCCGCTCCGGGACGCCGGCTTCGTCCTCCCCACCTGGGACGAACTCACCGCCACCGTGGCCGCGGCACGCGAGCGCGACGCCGTCGTCCACCTCGACGGCGCCCGCCTGTGGGAGTGCCCGCCGCACTTCGGGCAGCCCCTGGACGAGATCGCGGGGCTCGCCGACAGCGTGTACGTCTCCTTCTACAAGTCCCTCGGCGGCATCTCCGGCGCCGCCTTGGCCGGCCCCGCCGACCTCGCCGCCGAGGCGCGCACCTGGCGGCACCGCTACGGCGGGCTGGTCTTCCAGCAGTGGCCGGCGGTGCTGGCGGCGCTCGACGGGCTCGACCACGAACTGCCGCGCCTGCCGGAGTACGTGGCCCACGCGAAGGTCGTCGCGGCGGCCCTGCGGGACGCACTCGCGGCAGGGGCGGGCTGGGTCCGGGTGCACCCGGACGTACCGCACACGCACCAGTTCCAGGTGTGGCTGGCGGAGTCCGCGGACCTCCTCAACGAGGCCGCGGTGCGGCAGGCCGAGGAGACCAAGACGGCGCTCTTCGGCCGCTGGGCGGAGGCGGAAGTGCCGGGGGTCGCCATGACGGAGGTCACGGTGGGGGCGTCCGCGCTCGAGTGGGACCCCGCCGCCGTGGGCGACGCCGTCGCGGACTTCCTCCGTCTCGTGGACGTCGCTCGCGGCACCGCCTGACCGGCTGCGCCGGGGCTGCCTGGTGGTTGTGCACGGCTCGGTATTTGTGTGCGGGCTGTCTGCGCCTGCGGCGGGCGTCCACCCGCCCTCCCGCCCTCCCCCCAGCCTTCGGCCGGGGGGACCCCCACGGGGGCACCCCGCCACACCCCCTCCCGTCGTATGGGCGCATGACGGCCGGACGAGGTGGGGGTTGTGGGAAGTCGTTCCGCAAGGCGGAACGGGTTGGCACACCCCCACCCACCGGCGTGCACACGCCGACGCGACCGTGGGCACCGGCAGGTGCGGCGCCGTTGTGGGGTTGCGCCAGCCCTCCCCCAGCTACCGCTGGGGGTGCCCCCAGCCTCCGGCGAGCGGCCGACCCGCAACCAGGTGACTGCGCCGGAAACGCCAACCGCAACCACAACGGCGCCGCACACGGAAACACGGGTCAGGCGGCGCCGCCGCTGCCGCTGCCGGCGCGGACGAGCCCCGTCTCGTACGCGAGGACGACCGCCTGCACCCGGTCCCGCAGATCCAGCTTCGTGAGGATGCGCCCGACGTGCGTCTTCACCGTCGCCTCGCTGAGCACCAGCTTCGCCGCGATCTCCCCGTTCGACAGCCCCTGGGCGACCAGCAGCAGCACCTCCCGCTCGCGGTCCGTCAGCCGGTCCACCTCCTTGTGCGTCGGCTGGCTCGTGCTCGGCAGCAGCGGCGTGAAGCGGTCGAGCAGGCGGCGCGTGGTGCTGGGGGCGACGACCGCGTCGCCGCTGTGAACGGCGCGGATCGCCGTGAGCAGCTCGTCCGGGGGCACGTCCTTGAGCATGAAGCCGCTCGCGCCGGCCTTGAGCGCGGAGAAGGCGTACTCGTCGAGGTCGAAGGTGGTCAGGATGAGCACGCGGGGCCCGCCGTCGTCGGGGGTGCGGTCGGGGGCGCCGCAGATCTGGCGGGTGGCCTCGACGCCGTCCAGGCGGGGCATGCGGACGTCCATGAGGACCACGTCCACCGGGGTGGTGCGCAGGGTCGCGACGGCTTCCGCGCCGTCCCCGGCCTCGGCGACGACCTCCATGTCGGGCTGGGCCTGCAGCACCATGCGGAAGCCGGTGCGCAGCAGCACCTGGTCGTCGACGAGCATCACGCGGATCGCCATGGGTCCGGTCCTCTTTCCCTCTTGTGTCGTCTTCGCTTCCCGCTAGCGGGAAGCCTTCACCGGGAGCACGGCGCTGATCCGGAAGCCTCCGCCGGGGCGCGGCCCGGCGTCCAGGGTGCCGCTGACCATGCCGACGCGTTCGCGCATGCCGATGAGGCCCTGGCCCTGGCCGTCCTCGCCGCCGCCTTCGTAGAGCTCCTGCTGGGCGCCGCGGCCGTCGTCCTCGATGAGGAGGCTGAGGTCGCCGTCGCCGAAGGTGAGCCGGACCTTGGCGCGCGCCTCGGGCCCGCCGTGCTTGCGGGTGTTGGTGAGCGCCTCCTGCACGATGCGGTACGCGGTGAGCTCGACGCCGCTGGCGAGCGGCCGGGACTCCCCCTCGACCTCGAAGGCGACCGGCAGGCCGGCGCCCCGGACCTGCTCTATGAGGTCGGTCAGCTGGTCGACGCCGGGCTGCGGCACGTACTCGCCGCCCCCGTCGTCGCCGGCGCGCAGCACCCCGAGCAGGCGGCGCATCTCGGTGAGCGCCTGGCGGCCGGTCGTGGAGATGGTCTCCAGGGCCTGCTTGGCCTGCTCCGGGGAGGCGTCCAGCACATAGGCCGCGCCGTCGGCCTGGACGACCATGACGGAGACGTTGTGGGCGACGACGTCGTGCAGTTCGCGCGCGATCCGGGCGCGTTCGGCGGCGACCGCGGCCTTGGACTGGGCCTCGCGTTCGCGCTGCAGGCGGGCGGCGCGTTCCTCCAGCTCGGCGTAGTAGGCGCGGCGGGTGCGGAGGCTGTCGCCGATCACCCAGGCGAGCAGGAAGGGGACGGCGAGGAAGACGGCGGAGACGGCGTCGGCCCATTGGCCTTCGGTCTCGTTGGGCCAGCGCAGCGTGGAGATGGTGGAGGCGACCAGGCCGCCGGCGAGGGCGAGCCGGGACGCCCAGCGGGCGCCGTTGGCCGCGACGGTGTAGATGATCACCAGCATGGCGAAGTCGCCGGGGTTGACCTGGACGTCCAGCAGCAGCTGGAGCGCCCCGACGAGGACGGCGAGCAGCAGCATCTTCTCCGGCATGCGGCGGCGCAGCGCGACCACGGCGGACAGCGCGAGCGCCAGCGGCACGGCGGCGACCCGGGAGTGCGCGTGCAGCTCGTCGGCGACGATCCACAGGGAGGAGAACCCGAGCAGGACGAGGGCCCAGAAGCCGTCGACCCAGGTCGGGTGCCTGCGGAGGAAATCGTAGAGACGCTGCACGTAACCCAGCGTAGGCATCCCGGATGCGTGCGGGAGTCAACCGGAGGAGCGATCCGGGGTACTCCCCAGGGTGGACGCGCGCCCTCCGCCGAGGATGAGGCCACCGGGCCGCCAGGGGTGCGTCCCCCGTGCGGTCAGCCCGCGGCGCGGCGGTGGCTGCGGGTGCCGTTGCGGGAGCGCTTCTCGATGTACATGCGCTGGTCCGCGGATTGCAGCACCTCGTCCGCGGTCATGCCGCAGCCGGCCCAGCCGATGCCGAAGCTCGCCCCGACCCGGACCGCGCGGCCCTCGAAGCGGATCGGCGGGATGATCGCGTTGCGCAGGCGGACGGCGAGGTCCTCGGCGTCCTCCCGGCCCAGGCCGTCGGCGAGGACGACGAACTCGTCGCCGCCCAGCCGGGCCACGGTGTCGCCGTCCCGTACCGCGCTGGTGAGGCGGCGGGCGACCTCGATGAGCACGGCGTCGCCGGTGTGGTGGCCGAAGCGGTCGTTGATCGACTTGAAGCCGTCCAGGTCGCAGAAGAGCACGGCCAGGCCCTTGCCGCCGTCCGCGTCGTCGGAGGGCGCGACGGTGTGGGTGTGGTGGTCGAAGCCGGACAGCCGGGCGGCGCTTTCGATCGGGTCGTAGTCGTAGGTGTAGGCGAACTCGTCGGTGCCCGCGTGGGCGGCGGTGTGTCCGTCGGCGTCCGGGGCCTGCGGACGGGCGCAGATCTTGCCGGACAGCCGGGCGCGCAGTTCGGCGCTGTTGGGCAGGCCGGTGAGCGAGTCGTGGCTGGCGCGGTGGGCGAGGGCGATCTCGCGGCCCTTGCGCTCCTCGATGTCCTCGACGTGGGTGAGCAGGAAGCGCGGCCCGTCGGCGGTGTCGGCGACGACGGAGTTGCGCAGGTTGACCCACACGTAACTGCCGTCGCGGCGCTGCAGCCGCAGTTCGGCGCGGCCGCCCTCGGCGCTGGTACGCAGCAGGACGCCGACGTCCTCGGGGTGGACGAGGTCGGAGAAGGAGTGGCGGCGCAGCACCGCGGCCGGGCGGCCGAGCAGCCGGCACAGCGCGTCGTTGGTGCGGACCAGCTTGCCGTGCTGGTCTCCGCCCATCTCGGCGATGGCCATGCCGCTGGGCGCGTACTCGAAGGCCTGCCGGAAGCTCTCCTCGCTGGCCCGCAGCGCCTGCTGCTCGCGCTCCAGACGGACCAGGGCGCGTTGCATGTTTGCACGTAGACGCGCGTTGCTGATGGCGATGGCGGACTGGAAGGCGTACATCTGCAACGCCTCGCGGCCCCAGGGGCCGGGCCGGCGGCCGCCCACGGGACGGTCGACGGAGATGACGCCGATCAGTTCGCCCCCGCCGGCCGGGTTGGCGTACATGGGGGCGAGGAGGCGGTCCTCGGGGTGCCACTCGTCGGGGAAGCGGGGCGGCGGGCCGTCGCCGGGCCAGCTGGGGACGTCGTCGCCGTCCAGGACCCAGCCCTCGTGGTGGGGTATGAAGCGCAGGGTGCCCCAGCGCTCCCCCATGGTGAGCCGGCGCTCCCAGGAGGCGCGCGAGCCGACCCGGCCGGCCATCAGGGCCTCCGCGGCGGCGCTCCCTGCGACGGCGGCGACCACCAGGTCACCGTCCGGGCGGACGAGGTTGACCACGGCCAGTTCGAAGCCGAGGCCCTTGACGACGCCGTCGGCCACGGCCTGCAGGGTGTCGGCGAGGCTGCGCGCGCAGTTGAGGTCGGCCACGACCTGGTGCACCTGGCGCAGGGTCGCGAGACGGACATACGGCTCCGACTCGGTGTCCATGCGCTCTCCCCGGGCCCTCGACGACAACTCCTGAGACTGCTTGTGGTCCGTTGTGGTCCAATTCCCACCGCAACTGAATCACAGCGAGCAGTTCGACCGGTACACAGGGTCAACAATTCATGCCCCTTGTGACTCAAGTCACATCCGATTGTCGTGTTCCGATCACGCAGCGTAGAGCAGGCCGGTGTTCCGCCTTCACCCATTGAACACAATCGAGCAGGTGAGCGGGGGTCGTACGACCGGAAGCGGGCGTGGCCGGGAGGTCCTAGGACCTGGCTCGATCCGAAGTCCGATGCGGGTGGTGCGGCAGTCCGGCTAGCGTCGGGGCGTGTCACAGTCAATCACCTCCGCGCCCCGCATCCCGCATCCTGGGACCGTGCCCGACGGTTCCGAGCCACCCCTGACGGGCGTGGACAGCGATGCCTTCCGCGCCGCCATGAGCCGCCTCGCCGCGGGGGTGGTCCTGGTGACCGCCCACGACCCCGAGGACGGCCCGCGGGGCGAGGACGTCGGCATGACCGCGACCGCCTTCGTCTCGGTCTCCCTGGAGCCGCCCATGGTGCTCGTGAGCCTGCGCGAGGGGTCCCGCATGGACGAACTGCTGGAGCGCCGGCGGCGCTGGGCGGTGTCCGTGCTGAGCGAGAGCCAGCGGCACATCGCCGGCCGCTTCGCCATGCGCGGCCGCATCAGCGACCGGCTGCTCTTCGAGGACGTCGCCTACTACCGCGGCGAGGTCTCGGGGGCTCCGATACTCGGCGGCGGCCTGGCCGTGCTGGAGTGCGAGACCGAGCAGCGCGTCCCGGCGGGTGACCACACCCTGGTGATCGCCCGCGTGCTGACCGCGCGCACCCCCAGCGCCGACGGCGCGCCCCTGATGTACTTCAAGGGCCGCTACCGGCACCTCGGCTGAGGGGCCCGGCCGGGCCGGGCACGGAGGACGCCGCCAGGGCTCAGGACCAGCCCCGCGGGTCCCGGCCGCGCTTGGTGTCGCCGCGGCGCTTCTTCTCCCGCAGCCGCCGCTCGTTGATGCCGCGCGGGATCTTCGTGGGCCTGCGCACCTTCGGCGGCGGCGCCGTCGCCTCGGCGAGCAGCGCCGCCAGGCGCGTCATCGCCGCCTCCCGGTTGCGCCACTGCGACCGGTGCTCGGAGGCCCGTACGACCAGGACGCCGCCCACCAGGCGGGAGGCGAGCCGCTCCAGGGCACGCTTCTTCCACACCGGGGGCAGCGACTCGGAATTGGCGAGATCGAATCGCAGCTCGACCTGGCTGTCGGAGGTGTTCACGTGCTGGCCGCCCGGTCCGGACGACCGGGAGAAACGCCACATCAGCTCGGCCTCCGGAAGGGAGACCGAGCCGCGGACGACGAGAGGGGGCGGCCCGGACATGTCCCCCATGATCCCGCCGACGGCCGCCGGAGTCACAGGATTTTCCGGGACATGGCCCGGGAGGCGTTTTTCGCCGTAAAGGAACCATGCCGGCCTCTCACGACGTTCCCCCCTGTGAAGGTAGCGTCGTCGTCGGCACGAATGACCGACATCACGGAGGGGACTCCCATGGCTGTAAGCCTGTCGAAGGGCGGCAACGTCTCGCTCACCAAGGAAGCACCGGGCCTGGCGGCCATCACGGTGGGCCTTGGCTGGGACGTGCGCACCACCACCGGCACCGACTTCGACCTCGACGCGAGCGCCATCGCGCTCAACCCGAGCGGCAAGGTCTACGCGGACGCCTACTTCGTCTTCTTCAACAACAAGCAGACGCCGGACCAGAGCATCGTCCACACCGGCGACAACCGCACCGGCGAGGGCGCGGGCGACGACGAGGCGATCAACGTCAACCTGGCGGGGCTGCCCGCCGACATCGAGCGCATCGTCTTCCCCGTCTCGATCTACGACGCCGAGACCCGCAGCCAGAACTTCGGCCAGGTCCGCAACGCCTACATCCGCATCGTCAACCAGGCCGGCGGCGCCGAGATCGCCCGCTACGACCTCAGCGAGGACGCCGCCACCGAGACCGCCATGGTCTTCGGCGAGCTCTACCGCAACGGTGCCGAGTGGAAGTTCCGCGCGGTCGGCCAGGGCTACGCCTCCGGCCTCGCCGGCATCGCCACCGACTTCGGCGTCGGCCTCTGACACCCGTCGGGTCCCACGAGCCTCACTTAATGCGGCGCCCGGTGCCCCGCACGCGACTAGCGTGCGGGGCATGCTGGTCCTCGAACCCCTCGTACCGGTGGACGGCTCCCTCCCGCCCGGCGTCCTCGCCGGGCTGACGGAGCTGTACGCCTCCAACCCCGCCTTCCACCGCGCCACCGGTGACTTCCCCGACCCCGGGTCCGTCACGGCGGAGCAGGTCGCGAGCAGTGTCAACGCCGAACTGACCCACCCCGCCACGGAAGTGCTGCTCGCCCACGACGCCGCCGACGGGAGCCTGGCAGGCCTCGCCGTCACCCTTGCCGAACACCCGGATCCTCTCGACCCCTACCCCTGGATCGGCCTGCTGATGGTGCACGGCGGCCGGCACCGCTCGGGCCTGGGACGCGAACTCGCCGGGCTGGTCGAGGAACGGCTGCGCGCGCGAGGACGGGACGGCGTGCGCCTGGCGGTGCTCGACGGCAACCCCGGCGCGCTGGCGTTCTGGCGGACGCTCGGCTACCGGGTGATCGACCACCGCGAGGACCGGCAGATGGGCCGCCCCTGCTCCGTCCTCCACAAGGACCTGCCGCCGGGGCCGCCGCGTACCATCGGCGAGTGATCGACCTCGGCTACTCGCTCTCCCGCCGCTTCCCCGACCCCCCGCAGACCGACTACCGCACCGCCGACGTACGGGCGCTGCGCCACGACCTGTTCTGCGGGGACGTCTACCTGGCGGACGTGACGGCCGACCGCGAACTGTCCACAGCCTGGGGATGGGTGCCGGTCCTCGACTTCGCGTGGGCGCTGTGCGACATCGTCGAGCAGCTGGACCGCGACCCGCTCGGCAGCCGCGCGGCGCGCCCCCAGTACGCCGAGCTGGACTTCACCGAGTCCACCGACCGGCTCCGCTTCCAACGCCGCTTCGGCTTCGTCGACGTCGGCGCCGACTGGGCGCCGGACGACCGGCCGCTCTCCTTCCCCCACGCCGAGCTGCGCAGCGAGGCCCGCGACTTCCTGCACGACCTGGTCGCCGACCTGACGGACATGCACGACGGTCTGGACGCCAACCCCGTGATCTGGGACCTGACGGCGCGTTTCCCCCGCCTGTAGCCCGAACGGCGCAATCCCGGATGCGGGACCCGTTCGGCCGCCGTCCACTTGGGGCATGGACGACTACCCTCTGCTGAACCTCTTCTGGACGATGCTCCTGATCTTCTGCTGGGTGCTGTGGTTCTTCCTGCTCTTCAGGATCATCGGTGACCTCTTCCGCGACCACACGGTCGGCGGCTGGGCCAAGGCCGGCTGGATCATCCTGCTGATCTTCCTGCCCTTCATCGGCGTGCTGATCTACGTCATCGCCCGGGGCAAGGGCATGGCCGAGCGGGACCAGAAGCAGGCGAAGGAAATGGACGCGGCCTTCAAACAGTACGTGCGGCAGGCCGCCGCGGGCGAGGGCGGAACGGCGGGCGGCAACGTCGACCAGCTGTCCAAGCTCGCCGAGCTCAAGAGCCAGGGCCACATCACCGACGAGGAGTACACCAAGGCGAAGGCGAAGCTCCTCGCTTGACCTCAAGCGCGGTTGAGGTCGGACAGTGGGCGGTGCGGATCATCCGACCGCCCACTGTCGTCGTGTCCAGGGGGAAGCACCGTGCACGCCATCCGTCTCCACGCGTTCGGCCCGGCCGGGAACCTGAGCTACGAGAGGACCGCGGACCCGGAGCCCGGCCCGGGCCAGGTGCGCATCGCCGTCGCCGCCGCCGGCGTCCACGTGATCGACACCGCCATCCGCTCCGGCGACCCCAAGGGCCCCTACCCGCTGCCCGAGCTGCCCACGGTCCCGGGCCGCGAGGTGGCCGGCACCGTGGAGGCCGCCGGGGAGGGTGTCGGCCCCGAGTGGCTCGGCCGGCGTGTCGTGGCCCATCTGGGCATGGCGCCGGGCGGCTACGCCGAACTCGCCGTCACCGCCGTCGGGAAGCTCCACGTGCTGCCGGACGGCAAGGACGCCGCCGAGGCCGTCGCCATGATCGGCACCGGCCGCACGGCCCTGGGCATCCTGCGCCAGACACCGCTCGGCCCCGCCGACACGGTCCTGGTCACCGCGGCGGCGGGCGGGCTGGGCAGCCTGCTGGTACAGGCCGCGCGCACCGCGGGCGCCGCCGTCGTCGGGCTCGCGGGCGGGCCGGCCAAGACCACGCGCGTCCTGGAGCTGGGCGCGGACGCCGCCGTCGACTACTCCGCCGAGGGCTGGACCGACGCGGCCCGGGCGGCCCTCGGCGGGCGGCCGGGCACGGTCGTGCTCGACGCGGTCGGCGGCGACCTCGGCCGTGGGGCGGTGGACCTGCTGGGCCCGGGCGGACGGCACGTGGTCTACGGCTGGGCGTCCGGCGGCCCGCTGGAGTTCGCACCCGGCGAACTGGCCGCGCGCGGCATCACCTCCCAGGTCGTCCTCGGTCCTGCGATGCTGCGGTTCGGCCTGCGGACGCTGGAGGAGGAGGCCCTCGCCGAATGGGCGGCCGGGCGGCTCACCCCCGCCGTGCAGCGCTTCCCGCTCGCCGAGGCCGCCGCGGCGCACACGGCCCTGGAAGGCCGCGGCACGATGGGCAAGGTCGTCCTGGTCCCGTAGGGGCCGCCGGGGACTGGGATCCGCTCGCGCCACCCCTGGACGTCCCGCGCCCATCGGCACGGGCGCGGCACCGGATGCCGGATCCGATGGCGCGGCCGTGTGCCGACGCCCGGTCCCGGGCAGGGAGAATACGTGACAACAGCGACGCACGCCCTGCACGCGGTCCCGCTGACCGGGGGCCCGGTGGAGATCCGCGGCGCGCTCGACCTGGAACGGACGAGGGCCGGGCTGCTGCCGCGGCGTCTCCCGGCGTGGACGCGGGCGCAGTACCCGGACGTCCTGATGGACGAGATGACCGCCCTGCCCTCCGGCGTACGGCTGGCGTTCCGGACCGCCGCCCGGGTGGTCGAGCTGGAACTGCTGACCTCGGTCTGGCAGCTGGCGGGGACCTCGGAGCCGCTGCCCGCGGGGGTCGTCGACCTGGTCGTCGACGGCAGGCGCACCGGCAGCGCCCCCGCGCCGCCCGGGGACGTCCTCCACAAGCCGGACCTGTTCGCCGAGTCCTCCCGGCGCGAGCCGGGGGCGCCGGGGCGGGTCCGGTTCCACGACCTGCCCCGGGGCGAGAAGGACGTCGAGCTGTGGCTGCCGCAGCAGACCCGCACCGAGCTGGTCGGGCTGTGGGCGGACGCCGAGGTGCTGCCGCCGCGCCCGAGCGGCCGGCGGCGCTGGGTCCACCACGGCAGCTCCATCAGCCACTGCGCCGCGGCGGAGTCCCCGACCGCCACCTGGCCTGCGCTCGCCGCGGCCCTGGCCGGGGCCGAGCTGCTCAACCTGGGGCTCGGCGGCAACGCGATGCTCGACCCGTACGTCGCCCGGACCATCCGGGACCTGCCGGCCGACCTGATCAGCCTCAAGCTGGGCATCAACATCGTGAACCGGGACGCTTTCCGGCTGCGCTCCTTCGGCCCGGCGGTGCACGGCTTCCTCGACACCGTCCGCGACGGGCACCCGGACACCCCGCTGCTGGTCGTGTCGCCCATCAGCTGCCCGGTCGTGGAGACCACCCCCGGCCCGACCGCGCCCGACCTGTCGGCCCCCGTCCCGCGGGTGGTGGCCATGGGTTCTGCCGCGGACGTCCCCGGCGGCGCGCTCACGCTCACCGTCATCCGCGCGGAGCTGGCCCGGATCGTGGCCGCCCGGGCCGCCTCCGGCGACCGCAACCTGCACTACCTGGACGGCCGCCGGCTCTTCGGGCCCGGCGACGTCGCCGACCTGCCCGACGACCTGCACCCCAACGCCGCGGGCTACCGGCGGATGGGCCGGCGCTTCGCGGCGCTGGCCTTCGGGCCGGGCGGGCCGTTCGCGGAGCGCCGCCGGTCCGGCCCGGGCCCGGTCAGCCGGGGGTGAGCGGGCGCAGGACGCCGTCCGGGTCGTGGCGCCGCCACAGCTCGCGCACCCGCGCGCCGGTGGCGCCCGGGTAGGCCCGGTCGAAGACGCCGGGGCCGGTGCCGCTCTCGAAGTTCACGTAACTGCCGCTGCCGAGCTCACGGACCGGCGTCCACAGGCGGTGCAGGTCGTCCGGCCCGTGCGGCGGGAAGAGGTTCCCCTGCGCCAGGACCTGCTGGGTGCGGTGGGCGTAGGCGGTGGCGTCGGCCGGGACGTCGTTGATCGCGCCCCCGAGCGAGCGCAGCTGGACGAAGGCCGGCCGGCGCCGGTCGCCCGCGGTCGCCATGACGGCGCGTGCGGCGTCCCGGGTCATCGCGGGCAGCAGCGAGTTGGTGCTCACCACGGGCTGCTGACCGGTGTTGGCGTGCTGGTGGGCGGTGGAGACCAGCGCGGTGTACGGGGCCAGCTGGGCGGTCGCCTGGAGCGGGCGGTACCGCCCCGCCACCAGGGGGCCGAGTGCCTCACGGACGCGGTCGGGGCCGTCGTCGGCCACGGCGACGGTGACGGAGAGCGCCAGGGCCGGACCGTTGGACAGGAGGTGGGCGGCGGAGGTGAGCGCGCGCGGCGCGGCGGCCATCGCGGCCGCCCACTGCGCGAGGGCGCCGCCCGCGCGGTCGGCCTCGAAGACCAGCTGGGCCACGCCGATGTCCCCCAGGTCCATCGCCTCGATCTCGAAGGCGGTCACGATCCCCACGCCCGCGCCCGCTCCCCGCACCGCCCAGAACAGGTCCGGGTGGTGGGTGGCGTCGGCGCGCAGCGCGGTCCCGTCGGCCAGGACGAGCTCGACGGCGCGGACCCGGTCGACGGTCAGCCCGTACGTACGGGCGAGCCAGCCGATGCCGCCCGCGGTGGCCAGGCCACCGGCCGCCACGTTGCCGTGGTCGCCCGAGCTGACGGCCAGCCCGTGCGCCGCGAGCGTGGACGCCACCCGGCCCCAGCGGGCGCCCGCACCGACCCGCACCAGGCGGGCCGCCCGGTCCAGGACCCGGACCTCGTCGAGCCCGGAGAGGTCGATGACGAGCCCGCCGTCGTTGGACGACCGGCCGGACAGCCCGTGGCCGCCGGAGCGCACGGCGACGGGCAGTCCCTGCGCACGGGCCGCGGCGAGGGCGGCGGCGATGTCGCCGGGCCCGCGGACGAGGACCACGGCCGCGGGGCGGGCGACGGTGGTGTAAGTGGAGCGCAGCAGCGGGTAGCGGGGGTCGCCGGGGAGCACGGTCCGCTCCGCCAGGGCGGCGGGCACCGCGAAGGCGGTGGCCGGGTCGGTGCCGGTGCCGGGGCCGGGGCCGGGCGTCACCGGGCCACCCGCTCGCGGACGGCCGGCACGACCTCGCCGGCGAAGACCTCCAGTTGCTGCCGGTGCGCTGTGACGGGCCAGAAGACGAAGGTGTCGAAGCGCAGCAAGGTCGCCCACTCGGCGAGGGTGTCGGCCCACCGGCCGACGTCCCCGTTGAGGCCGGGGGCACCGGAGCCGCCGATGACACCGATCACGTTGTAGATGCGGCGGACGTGCGCGGGATCGCGTCCGGCGGCGCGGGCCGCCTCGTCGACGGCGTGCTGGCGCTCGGGCACCTCCTGCGGCGGCACGTAGATGTTCAGCGGCGAGATCCAGCCGTCCGCCGCCCGGCCCGCGACCGCCAGCATCCGCGGCCGCTGCCCGCCGAGCCACAGCTCGACCCGGCGCGGCGGCACCGGGCCGGCCTGGTAGCCGGGCACCGTCAGCACGTCGCCGCGGTGCCGCACGGGCCCGCCGTCCAGCGCGGTCCGCATGATCCGCAGCGACTCCTCCGTGTACGCCACGACCTCGCGGGGCGGCATCGGCGCCGCCCCCATCGAGCCGATCGCCTCCGGTATGCCGCCGCCGCCCACGCCGAGCTGGAAGCGGCCGCCGGACGCCGCGGACAGGCTCGCGGCGGTCTTGGCCAGCATGACCGGGGGCCGCAGCCGCAGGTCCGCGACGTCGGTGAAGACGGAGATGCGCGAGGTGCGGGCCGCGACCAGGGCGGACAGCGTGAGCGCGTCGAGGTGCCCGGGCTGGTACGGGTGGTCCTGCAGGGCGAGCAGGTCCAGCCCCGCGGCGTCCGCGGCGGCGGCCAGCTCCAGCGTCTCCGGCAGACGGCCGGCGTCCGGGTCGAGGCTCAGCCCGAAGCGGAGCCGCTGTGCACGGTCGATGGTGTCCATGGCTTCAGCGTCGGGGGGCCGGGACCTTCGGCAAAGGCGACGGTTAGCCGCTAATCTTGGGTAAGTGACTTCCCGCGAGACCACCGAGCCCGACATCGACGCCGAGGCCTGCACCGCCTTCCAGGCCGTCCTCGAACAGGTCGGCCGCCGCTGGACCGGCGCCGTCCTGCTGGCCGCCGCCCGCGGCGCCCGGCGCTTCACCGACTACCGCCGCATGGTGCCGGGCATCTCCGACCGGCTGCTCTCACAACGCCTCAAGGAGATGGAGCACCTCGGCCTCATCGGCCGCGAGGTCATCCCGAGCACCCCCGTGCAGATCCTCTACCACCCCTCCGACCGGGGCACCGAGCTCCTCGCCGCCCTCGAACCCCTCATCGCCTACGGGCTGCGCCACGCGCCCGGACCGCCCCCCGCGGCCGCCCCGGCGGACTGACCTCCCCGCCGGGGTGGACAGCGGCGCCGCGCTCGGCCAGGCTGCGTCGGCGATCATGCGCCGACAAGGGGTGGGGAGTTCGATGGAGCGCGTCCGTTTCCGGCTGACCTGGTACCAGAGGGTGATGCCGCTGGTGCCCGCCGCCGTCCTCGTCACGGCCCTGGCGATCGCCGAACCGCTGCTCTTCCCCGACTCGTCCGGCGCCGGGTTCGCGTTCCCGGCGGGCGTGTGGCTCGCGCTGCCGGCAGGTCTGCTCGGTTCCGCGCGGTTCGGTGTCACGCTCACCCCGTCGGCCGCGGTGGTGCACAACCTGCGGCGCAGGACGGTCCGTTGGGCGGACGTCCAGGGCATCTGGGTCGAGTCGAACATGGGCGTACGGCGGGTGGTGATCCGCGAGGCGGACGGCCGCCTCACCCGCCTGCGGGCGCCCGTCACCGGCTTCATGAGCCAGGACGCCGCCTTCGAGGAGAAGTTCCGGACCATCGGCGAGTGGTGGCTGCACCACCGCGGACCGGAGTGGGTCCCCCTGTCCCGGCCCTGGCCGGGCGGGTAAGCCGCCCCCACCAACCCCTGGCACCGCTCGGCCCGGGGGGCGCTCCACGCCGTCCGCTTCCGCAACGAGTAGCGCAAGCAGCGCAAAAAACAAACAGACAGACGCACTTGACCATCATCAGGCCGAAAACATCACGCATGAGCCTTGTGGAGCGGCCTGACGGGTCCTTACTGTCGCCTCACCTCACGACGTCCGCTCCGCCTCGAACGTCCCGGGCGGTCGCGCCTTACGAGAGAAGAGCTGGGGATGACACGGAGCAGCAGGAGTGCCTGGCGAAGAGCCGTGGCGGTGGTCGCGGTGGCGGCCGGCCTCGGCGTCGGCATCGGCCCGGTCGGTGCCGCGGCCCAGGCCGGTACCGCGAAGGCGAAGGACGCGGCCCGGCCGGTCGTGACGCGGGCGGCACTGGACCCGGCGCTGGTCAAGGGCCGTGGCGCGGACCTCGGGTTCGTGGAGCAGGAGGCCGAGAACGCCGTCACGGACGGCGAGGTCATCGGCCCGGACCGGACCGCCTACACGCTCCCCGCGGAGGCGTCCGGGCGCAAGGCGGTGACCCTGCGGCGCGGCCAGTACGTGGAGTTCACGCTGCCGAGCGCCGCCAACGCGATCACCGTGCGGTACAGCGTCCCGGACGCGCCCGGCGGGGGCGGCATCACCGCGCCGCTCGACGTGACGGTCAATGGCCACGCCCGCACGACGATGACCCTGACCTCGCAGTACGCCTGGCTCTACAACCAGTACCCGTTCTCCAACGACCCGCAGGCCGGGCTGCTCCACGACGACTGGTGGATCACCGAGTGCGGCTGCGTGCCGAACGCGACCACCCCGGCGCCGGTGATCTCCAAGCCCTTCCGGCCGAACCACTTCTACGACGAGCAACGCCTCCTGCTGGGCCGGACGTACAAGGCGGGCGACAGGATCCGGCTCACCGTCCCGGCGCGCTCCGGGGCCGTCCCGACGACCGTCGACCTCCTCGACTCCCACCTGGTCGCCCCGCCCCGCGTCTCGCTCCTCGCGGCGAACGTCCTCGCCTTCGGCGCCGACCCGACCGGCCGCCGGGACTCCGCCAAGGCCCTGGACGAGGCGATCGCCTTCGCCCGCCGCGCGCACCTGAAGGTCTACGTCCCGCCGGGCACCTACCAGGTCAACCGGCACATCGTCGTGGACGACGTGACGATCGAGGGCGCCGGCAGCTGGTACACGATCATCAAGGGCAAGGAGGTCGCGCTCGGCTCTCCGGCGCCAGGGGGGTCCCCCCGGCCGGAGGCTGGGGGAGGCTCCGTGCACACCGGCGTCGGCTTCTACGGCAAGGACGCGGCGGACGGCGGCAGCCGCGACGTCCACCTGTCGGGCTTCGCGATCGAGGGCGACGTCCGCGAACGCATCGACACCGACCAGGTGAACGGCGTCGGCGGGGCGATGAGCGACTCCACCATCGAGGGCCTGTACATCCACCACACCAAGGTGGGCATGTGGTTCGACGGCCCGATGTCGAACCTGCGGATCACCGGCAACGTGATCACCGACCAGATCGCCGACGGCCTCAACTTCCACACCGGCGTGACGGATTCGATCGTCCGCAACAACTTCGTCCGCAACTCCGGCGACGACGGGCTGGCGATGTGGTCGGAGAAGACCGGCAACGCCCGCAACACCTTCGACCACAACACCGTGCAGACGCCCGTGCTCGCCAACGGCATCGCGATCTACGGCGGCACCGACACCACGGTCTCCGGCAACCTGATCGCCGACCCCATCCGCGAGGGCAGCGCCCTCCAGGTGGGCTCCCGCTTCGGCGCCCAGCCGTTCACCGGGCACCTGTGGATCACCGGCAACACCACGGTGCGGGCCGGCACGTACGAGCTGAACTGGAACATCGGCCTCGGCGCGATCTGGTTCTACGCCCTGGAGCGGAACATCGACGCCGACATCCGCGTGACCGGCGACCACTTCCTCGACAGCACCTACAACGCGATCATGCTGGTCGCCGACTGGCCGGTGAAGGACACCTACTCGATCACGAACGTGCACTTCAAGGACATCCGGGTGGACGGCACCGGCACCTCGGTCGTCAGCGCCAGGGTCGCCGGCTCGGCGTCCTTCGAGAACGTCGACGCCCGCAACGTCGGCGCGGTCGGCGTCAACAACTGCGGCTCCTTCAACTTCCCCGCCACCGGCTCCGAGTTCTCCCTGACCGACCTCGGCGGCAACGACGGCGGCGGCACCACGGGCCCCTGGCTGGGCGCGTGGGAGCTGCCCAACACCATCACCTGCGACGACCGTCCCCCGGTCGTCGCGCCCCCGGGCCCCGCCCCCTGGTGACGGGCGCCCGCACCTGACCCGAGGGACCCACCGAACGCCCCGGCCGAGCATCGGCCGGGGCGTTCCGCACGTCCGCGCAGGCACGGCAGCGGCGCGGTGCGGCCGGCGGAACCCCTTCAGCGGCGACGACTTGACCGAATCCATAACCCCGCACCCCCTGCGGGTCACCCGCCGATCCACACCCGGAAACCTGGGCGTCGCCGAACGGGTGTCGGGTGGACGGGGGCCGGCGACCAGCCGGCACATCACCCATAAGGAACACTCCATGACACTTCGCGGGAAGAGGACCCCGGGGACCGGCGCACGCCGGACCGCCGTTGTCACCGCGCTGGCGCTGGCACTGACCGGCGCCGTGGGCGGGGCCGTGGCCACCGCCTCGGCACCGGCGGGCGAGGAGGCCCTCCAGGGCCACGCGCCCGACCGTGACTGGTTGCCGGAGACTCCGCAGAACTGGCCGCTCGTGGTGGACCACACCCGGGCCCCCGCCGAGACGGTTACGCGCGGTCTGCAGCACTACAGCGAGACCTACGACACCGTCGGCGGCCGCCAGCACGTCCAGGTGCTCTCCGCCGACCTCGGCGACCCGAACCTCCGGGTCGGCATGGTCCAGGCCGGTGGCACCATCACCAACCCGGCCGACGAGACGCCGTCGTCGATGGCGCACCGCACCCACGCGGTGGCGGGCGTCAACGGCGACTACTTCGAGATCCACGCCAGCGGCCGTCCGCTCGGCGGCATCATGACCGACGGGCGCCTGCTGAAGAGCCCCAAGCCGGGCTTCGCCTCCCAGTTGGGCGTCAAGCCCGACGGCACCATGGTCATGGGCCCGGAGACCTTCTCCGGGACGATCACCGCCGGCTCCGCGACCCGTGCGCTCACCTCGGTGAACACGGTGAACGACGTGACGTCCGGCGGCATCACCGAGGTCACCCCCGACCTCGGCGAGACCCCCGGCCTGCCCAAGGCCTCCACCCTGGTGCTCGGCCACGTCACCGACGGCGGCTTCGTCGTCGACGACGTGCGGACCGGCGTCACCACCGTGCCGCGCCTCGCCGACGGCCGGCTCGGTCTGCTCGGCGCCGGCGACGGCGGGCAGTGGCTGACCGACACCCTGCACGCGGGCGACACGGTGGGCATCGCCACCCGACTCTCACCTGACAACGATGTCACCCAGCTGATCAGCGGCGTCGACACGCTGGTGAAGGACGGCCAGGTCTACAAGGACCCGACCGGCACCCCGCCGAGCGGCGCCAACCCGGAGACCGCGGTCGGCGTCACCAAGGACGGCAAGCACGCCATCGTCATCGCCGTCGACGGCCAGGGCGGCGCCACCACCGCCTTCGGCGTGACCCGTGACCAGGCCGCCGGCTACATGGTCGCCCACGGCGCCTACGACGCCATGCTCTTCGACGGCGGCGGCTCCACCGGCATGGTCAGCCGCGCCCCCGGCGCCGACCGGGCCGAGATCGTCAACAAGCCCTCCGACCAGCCCGGCAACACGGAGCGTCCGGTCGCCAACGGCATCTTCTTCTACTCCACCGCCGAGGAGGCAGGCCCGGCCGTCAAGGTCGTGGTGAACGGCGGCGAGCAGGTCACCACCGTCGCCGGCGGCACGGTCCCGCTCCCGGTGCACTCCGTCGACCGGCTCGCGAACCCGGCGGCCGGCCAGGTCCACGTCCGCGTCGTGCCCGCGTCGCTGGCCTCGTACGAGGACGGCAAGCTCACCCCGCACCGCACGGGCTCGGGCCGGATCATCGCCTCGAACGGCCGCGCCTCCACCTCGGAGAAGCTCGAGGTCGTCGGCAAGCTCTCGACCCTCACGGTCTCGCCCGACAAGGCCGACCTGGACAACGGCGCCACCCAGCAGCTCGCCCTGTCCGGCACCGTCAAGGACGGCGGCGCGGTGCAGATCCCCGCCGAGGCGGCCACATGGAAGGTCACCCCGGAGAACCTGGGCACCGTCGACGCGCACGGCCTGTTCACGGCGAGCACCGACGACGGCGGTCTGGCCGAGGTCAGCGCCCAGGTCGCGGGCACCACCGCGACCACGTCGGTCGCCGTGGGCCGGGTCAGCAAGGTCATCGACCCGATCACCAGCCTGGACGTGTGGCGGCTCAGCAACAACACCACCGGCAACCCCGCCACCCTGACCGCCGACCCCGGCGTCGTCCCGCCGGGCTCCACCGAGGCGGGGTCCCTGCGGCTCGACTACTCGATGCCGGCCGGCTCCGGTGTCAAGCAGCTGGTGCTCTCACCGAAGGTCACCCTGAAGACCGACACCGCCAACGGTCAGGTCCCCACCGCCATCGGCGTGTGGATCAAGGGTGACGGCAACGGCATCGAGCTCGCCGAGAAGTACATCGGCGTCAACGGCACCTCGACCACGCTGTACCCGACGTTCGTGACGTGGAAGGACTGGCACCTGGCGGTCGCGCAGCTGCCGGCGGGCATGCAGTTCCCGCTGACGATCAGCTTCATCGACTTCCTGGCGATCAGCCCCAGCACGGCCTACAGCGGTTCGCTCAACGTCGCGGGCCTGCAGGCCCTGTACTCGCCGCGTCCGGTCACGGTGCCCGAGTACCGCGCGATCCCGCAGAACCCGAAGTGGCTGTCCTTCGAGGAGGACTCCGCCGACTTCGCCAAGCGCGGCACCACGATCCTCACCGGTGACGACGCGCACATGCTCGCGAGCGACCCGGGTTCGGTCAGCAGCAACGTGATGGACTCCATAGCCGAGCGGCTGCCCACCTTGACCCCGCAGGCACGCCCGGACTCCGCCCAGTTCCTCGGCGACATGCCCGACGACGGCAAGCTGGCGGACCTGCAGTACGCGAAGTCCAAGATGGACGCCCTCGGCATCCCCGAGCGCGACATCGTCGGCAACCACGAGATCACCCAGGGCGCCGACTCCGAGAACGGCAACTTCAGCGACACCTTCGGTGAGACCCACTACGCGTACGGCCAGGGCGCCGCGCGGATGATCGTCACCGACAACTCGCACGGCAGCCTGCAGTCCTCGGACCCGTTCCAGAACCCCGAAGGCGTGCAGTACCCGTGGCTCGTCCAGCAACTGACGGACACCACCGCCAAGGACGTGCTGGTCATCACCCACATGCCCGCGTACGACCCGCATCCGGCCGCGAACAGCCAGTTCACCGACCGCTGGGAGGCGCGGATGTACCTGCGGCTGGTGCAGCGCTACCAGCAGACGCACCCCAAGCAGCACGTGATCATGATGTACGGGCACGCCCGCGGCTTCGCCGAGCAGATCCTCGACCCCGAGGGCCGGAGCGTGACCACCGACGAGGGCGGCATCCCGCAGTTCACCTTCGCGGACCTCGGCATGCCGGCCTACGCCCCGGCCGACCAGGGCGGCATCTACCACTTCGGCCTCGTCCGGATCGGTGACGACGGCAACCTGCAGTACACCGTCGAGCCCGCGCTGGCCTCGATCGAGGTCACGGGCCCCACGGACCCGATCGCCCGCGGCGACCGCGTCACCCTGACCGCGACCGGCGACCAGATCGCCGGCGACAACATCGCACCGCTCACCATCCCGATCGCGGACCCCGCGTCCCACGTCTGGACGTCGGGCGACCCCAAGGTCGCCTCGGTGGACCCGTCCACCGGCGCCCTGACCGCCCACCGCTCCGGCACCGCGACCATCACGGTGACCAGCGGCGGCGTCACGGGCACGACCCAGGTCACCGTCCGCTGACCCCCAGGGGTGCCCGACCCGCGCGGGCGGGCACCCCTCCGCGGTCCTACAGCCACCGCCCCCATCCCGACGCGCAGGGACGCCGGGCCATTCGAGCGGCTCACGGCGCCGCGCCGAGCCCCGCCCGGATCAGCGAGTCCAGCCGCCGCCAGGCCGGGGAGGCGGCGTTGACCGTGCTCTGGATGAGGGCGGGGATGTCCGAGGCCATGTCCACTTCAGGGGGCGCGCTCGATCCGTAGCGGCTCCGGGTCGCCTCGACGATCCGCTGCGCCAGGTCGTCGAGGCGGGGGTCGCCGGGATCGAGGCCGTACGCATGGTCGTACCGCAGGAAGAGCTGCCGCAGCGCGGGCTCGGACAGCATCTCGTCCTGGTCCTGGAAGAGGGCCCCCGCCTGGTCCGGGTGGGTGGCGAAGACGAGGATCCACAGGTCCCGCTGGAGGTCCGCCCACCGGGGGGTGAATCCCCAGCGCCGCAGGTCCTCCAGATGCGCCCGGACCCGGGCGGGCAGCAGCGTCGCCTCCCCGGAGGCGAGCTCGCGCAGGCGCGCCCGGGTGGCCTGCAGTCCGCGGATCCGCTCGGCCAGTCGGCCGTCGATGCCGTGGAGCGCCCGGCGGAACTCCTCCTCGCCGGCCGCCCTCAGTTCCTGGATGCGGGCCAGGGGGACGCCGGCTTCGGCGAGCGTCCGGATCTTGATGAGGGCGACGACGTCGTCCGCCCCGTAGCGCCGGTAGCCAGAGGCGTCGCGGCCGGGCTCGGGAAGCAGCCCCTTGGCGTGGTAGACGCGGATGGTCTTGATCGACACTCCGACGTACGCCGCGAGCTGACCGATGGTGATCACCCGGCAATCGTGGCACTTGACCCTGCCCCAGGGGCAGGGTTGCACCCTGGCGCCATGGTGAACACGAACTTCGACCGCGAGACCCTGCGCGAGCTGGCGGACGCCGGGAACGAGAGCGCCCTGGACCGGCTGGCCGACCTCGCCGACGCCGCCGGGGACATCGAGGAGCTGAGCGAACTGCTGGACGAGGGGTCCCCGCACGCGGGATTCCTGCTGACCCGCCGCGCCGCCGCCGCGGGCGACCTGCGCGAACTGCAGCGGATCGCCGACGCGGAGTACGAGGAGGCCGGGATGGAGCTCTCGCGACTGCTGGGCGCCTAGCGAGGACGCCATCGCCCGGCCGGTGGGCGGAGGCGGCGAGGCTCCGGATTCAGGCGTGAAGGAGGCCGAGTCGCTCGGTGGCCCGTCGCCATCCCGCCGCCTCCGCCTGGGCGCGGGTCCGGAGCTCCGTCACCAGGTGCCGCGGCCAGGCCCCGGCGCCTTCCGTCGCCCGGACCAACGCCAGGTCCTCCGCCTGGCGCCGCGTCTCGGCGCCCGGTCCCGGCAGCCGGGGATCGTGCTGGTCCGCGGCCATGGCGGCGACCTGGAGGCACCGGAGGGCTCCGTCCCAGGGGCCTGCGGCACAGGCCGCAGCCGCCTCCGCTATCGCCGTGAGCGCGTCCATATGCATCATCACCGCACCCTCGGGTTCCGCCTCCTCCAGGAACTCGTCCAGGTCGGGGGCCTCGTCGTCGGGATCCTCGTCCGTGTCGGCGGCGAACGGCCCGTACGAGTGGAACAGCTCGGTCATCGAGAGGGTCTGGTACTCCGCGGAGTGGCCGGCCAACCGGCCGGCCAGGTCCCGTATCCGGGCCGTCGCAGATCCCTCCCCACCCACGGCGCCGGACCAGCACTCCTGCAGCAGGTCCCGCGCCACCTCGGCCGCCGAGGCACCGTGGCGACGGAAGCGCTCGTCGCCCAGGCACCCCGCCATGCGCTCGGCCGCCGCAAGGCCGACCAGGGCCGCCGCCCTTGGGTCGAGGGCGGCCAGGGCTGCTTGCCACTCGCGGAAGTCCCAGTTCTCCATGCCCACCCCTGATTTCCGACGCGTCCGCGCCATCTTGGCAGCACGACGCGACGTCCCGGAGGCAGGCGGCATGGCGGAAGCGAGCGGCCGGCGGGCCGCCTCATCAGCGTTCGGCGAAGACCGGCGTCCAGTCCACGGCCAGCGTACTGTCGCTCCCCTTGCTGAAACCGCTCAGCGGTACGACCTCGTCGCTGCCGATCGTGACGAGCGCGAGCCCGAAACGGACATCCTTCGAGCCATATGTGTAGTCCCAGGCGATCAGCCGCTTGCTGTCGATCCAGGCGAGCAACCGGTACCCGCGCACCATGGTGACCATCTTGCCGGTGAGGGGATCGCGGAGCGCGGAGCGGGCCTGCTTGTCGGGGCGGGGGCCCACGTAAATGTCCGCGACGAACTTGCCGTCCGGGGACAGCCCCGCCGCATTGCGCCGGATGTAGGCGTCGTTCGCGGGCGCGGCGACCTGCTTGCCCGCGAAGTCGTAGAACTGCCGGAAAGGAGACGAAGTGGTTCCGGAGTAGAGCAGCTTGCCGTCACTGCTGAAGGAGAAGTCCTGGGTGCCGAGCGCGTCGACGACGGTGGTCTTGCTCCAGGATCCCTTACCGGAGGCCACGTCCATGACGTAGAAGCCGGTGTGGCCCTCCTGGGAGTCGTCTTGCCGAATCCAGTCCCTGTGGCCGTCGCCGTTGACGTCACGGCGCACCTTGTGCAGCACCAGGTCGGGGTTCTTGCTGTACGTCGTCGCGACGAGCTTGCTGCCGTCGGGCGAGAACTCGACGCTCGCGACGCCGTGGTCGACCGGGATCCAGCGCTCGACCTCGCCGGTGAGCATGTTGAGCAGGCCGACCCGCTTGGCGGGCAGGTTCCTTTCCAGGACGGCGGCGGTCCGCATGCCTGGGGCGACGGCGACACGGGCCCACTTGGTCGTCTTCACGTACCTGCCGGTCTTCGGGTCCAGGAGCCGGTAGGTGCGGACGGCGAATTCACGGCCGTCGGCCTGCTTGGCGGTGTCCCAGGTGTAGTACGCGGCCATTGCGACGTCCCCCGCCGCGATCATGTCGCGCGGCGGCGTCTGGTCCGGGTGGGCGGAGACGTTCGCGAGGCGCGCGTCGTGCTTGCCGGCGTCCAGGAGCGGGACGCCCACCGCGAAGGCGACCACGGCGGTGGTGGCCGCTGCGACGGACGCCAGCGCCCGCTTCCGACGACGCCGTCGGACCGCCAGCACCCGCTCGGCGAAGCCCGGCCCCAGCGCAGGCTGTTCGGCGGCCTGTTCGCGCAGCGAGTCGCGCACCAGCTCATCGACGTTCACGGACGCACCTCCACAGGCGAGAAGTCACGGGACGACTGCTGCTCGGCGTCCGCGGAGCCGAGTGCGGCCAGTTCGGGGGCCAGGCCCCGCAGCCGGGCCAGGGAGCGGTGTGTGGTGGACCGCACCGTACCGACCGAGCAGCCCAGCAGACCGGCGACCTCGGCCTCGGGAAGGTCCTCGAAGTACCGCAGGACCAGGACAGTGCGCTGACGGGCGGTGAGCCGGGCCAGTGCGGCACGCATGACGATGCGCAGATCGGCCGCGCCGGGCCCGTCGTCGGCGCCATGGAGCACGGCGCTCTCCAGCGGCTCGGCCACGCTCAGTTCGCGCCGCGGCCACTTCAGCCGCCAGCGGCTCACCTGCTGCCGGTAGAGGATCTGCCGTACGTACGCCTCGGGTTCCTCGATGCGGTGCCAGCGTCCCGCGGCCTTGATCAGCGCGTTCTGCAGCAGGTCCTCGGCCGCGTGCCGGTCACCGCCGCTGAGCAGGACGGCGGTCTTCAGCAGCGCGGACGACCTGCTCTCCACGAAATCCCTGAAGTTTTCCTGGCCCTCGGCATCCATCGCCACCTTCTCTAGTTGCTCTGAGATCTTCCTCGGCGGGCTTGCTGTCCTTGATGACGTCCGCGGTGGCCGCCCGCTATGCCTGTGTGCACGCAAGAAATCAGCGGGCGGCCCGCACCGGGATCCGGACGCCGACGGCAAATACGGCGCCTGCGCGTCGACGGCACCGGAGTACGGCGACCGGGCGGGCCATCACCGGTTCAGGAGCGAGGTCGAGGAACCGTCGGCGTGACCTGCGGATTCCCCACCTCGCCGGACTCGGGCGGCACATCCCCCTGCAACGCGGGGCGGGGACGGAAGCGCCGGGCCGCGCGACGGGATCGGCGTGGACGGTCTGCTGAAGTTCCTTGTCGCACGCGGCAACGAAGACCCGGTGCCGCCGGGCCCGGCGCACATCGGCCGTCCGGCTAGCGGCCGGTCTCTCCCGCCCCGCCGCCGGAATGGACCAGCGCCCCGCCGGGAACGGGCTCGCGCGGCTCCACCATGGTCGTCGCCTGTTCGGGGGCCCTGGCCGCACCGGTCGCACGCGCCTCCGCGGTGAACAGCCACGCCAGCCTGGGCTGGATCAGCGGCCTGGTCAGCCAGCGCACGGGCTTGGACGCCAGCAGCGCCGTCGCCAGCACGGCCATCACGACCAGGGCCAGTTGCTCGTGCCAGGGGCCGACCCAGTCCGTCCCGATGCTGCGGCGCATGGCCCGGATCAAGAGGGGGTGGAAGAGGTAGATGTACAGGCCGCCCGATCCGAGGTAGGAGACCACCGGGATCCTCCCGCGCGGCACGAGCCGGATGAGACTGAGCCCGATGACCATGGCAGCCAGCAGGACCGCGGCGCGGACCGCCCAGCCCCACATCAGGTCGACCGGCAGGTCGTTCTGCGCATAGGGGACCGCCATCCCGAGCCAGCCCCTCGCCACCTTGTCCCGGAGCCCCCAGCCCGCCCCGAAGGTGAGGACCAGCACCGCCACCGCGGGCCACCGGCTCCAGCGCGCGTCCAGGACGTCCCGGAGGAAGCCCTGCCGGATCATCCATCCCAGGATGAAGAAGGGGAAGTAGGTCACCGTCCGCGAGGCGGAGTAGTCCTGGCCGAAGTCCGCGATGTAGCCCACCAGCAGCGCCACCACACAGGCCAGGAGCAACGGGTGACGCAGGATCACCACGTAGGGCAGCACCAGCCGCCAGAAGATGAGCGACAGCAAAAACCACATCGCCCAGGCCGGCTGGAGCAGCCAGATGTGCACGTCGCCGTGCATGTACCACGTCTGAAGTGTGTGCAGCAGGCTGACGGCCACGTAGGGCACCACGATCGACTCCGTCAGCCGTCGCAGTTCACGCGGGGTCACCGGACCACCGCTGGCGAAGTACCCGGCGACCATGACGAAGACGGGCACGCGCAGGGCCCAGGTGGCCAGCCACAGCCACCGCAGGCCGTCCGTGTGCACGGTCTCGCTCGCGTGCCCGATGACCACCAGCGTGCCGGAGAAATAGCGGATGTTGTCCCACCACGGCATTCGGCCCACCCCGACGCCGGCCCGCTGTCTTCGACCGGTGTACCCACTCTGCACGTCGAGTCTCCATCACGCCGTGGAACAAAACCAGGCGAGGCTAGCCGGACACGTGTTCGCCCCGAAGGCTCGTGAGGTGACGGCTCGGCCAACAGTTGGCGTACCTGCGCCTACCTGGCGACCACCATCGGCGGCGAGCGAGGACATCGGCCACGCGTCGCGTTCCCGGCAGGTTTTGCCAGGGAAAGCCCCCGCCGGCGCACCTCCGGGTGTATACCGGAAGTAACCGAACACAAGCCCCAAAACGGTCGCGTCGCTGCGCCTCTGAGGAGCCCCCCATGCCCTACGGAGCCGGCGCCGCCGTCCACCCCTCCCCTCGCTCCGATGCCACTCCGGCCCGCGGCTGCGAGGTGTGCCTCGGCTGGGGGACCGTGGTCACCGACCAGGGGCGGTACGAACTCTGCCCGGCCTGCCAGTGCCGGGCTTTCCAAGTGGGGCGCGCGCAGTGATGATCTGCCCCACGATGACGAGGCCCCCACCGCGGCAACTGCGGTGGGGGCCTCGTCTCCGTCCGTCGGCGTCCCGGCATCACGATGGACGTCTGCGCGCACGTGACTTCCGACACACAGCGTGAGCCCGTCAGCGCCAGGGACCGTCCGCTCGGGCGCCGCCCCGACCGCGCGTGACCGCCCCGGTAGACGTCACCCGTGGACGTCGAACGCCCCGGACCGATCATGGTCCGGGGCGTCGTCGCTGGTCCCAACTGGAGCCGCCTGTCGGGTTCGAACCGACGACCTTCGCTTTACAAGAGCGGTGCTCTACCAGCTGAGCTAAGGCGGCACGGCACCGTCCCCGCTCCGGGGTGCCCGGGAGACGGGTGGGGCCACGAGAAGTGTACCCAGGCGGGGAGGGGGGAGGGTCCGGGAATTGGCCGCCGGGAGGGTACTGACAAAGCGGGGCGGGCCAGGTAGCGTCACGGAAGGTCCACATCCTGTGGACTAGACCTCATTCCTTTACTCGGATCGTCCGGCACGTTCCTGCCGGTGAAGGGACCACTGCACCATGGCTACTGTCACTTTTGACAAGGCGACCCGGATCTACCCCGGGACCGAGCGCCCCGCCGTCGACGCGCTGCAGATCGACATCGCGGACGGCGAGTTCCTCGTCCTCGTCGGCCCCTCGGGCTGCGGAAAGTCGACCTCGCTCCGCATGCTGGCCGGCCTGGAGGACGTCAACGCCGGCGCCATCCGGATCGGTGACCGGGACGTCACCCACCTGCCGCCCAAGGACCGGGACATCGCCATGGTGTTCCAGAACTACGCGCTCTACCCGCACATGACCGTCGCGGACAACATGGGCTTCGCCCTGAAGATCGCGGGCGTCAACAAGGCCGACATCCGCAAGCGGGTCGAGGAAGCCGCCAAGATCCTGGACCTCACCGAGTACCTGGGCCGCAAGCCCAAGGCGCTCTCCGGTGGTCAGCGCCAGCGTGTGGCGATGGGCCGCGCGATCGTCCGTGAGCCGCAGGTCTTCCTCATGGACGAGCCGCTGTCCAACCTGGACGCCAAGCTCCGCGTCCAGACCCGTACGCAGATCGCCTCGCTGCAGCGCCGCCTCGGCACCACCACGGTCTACGTCACCCACGATCAGACCGAGGCCATGACCATGGGCGACCGCGTGGCGGTCCTCAAGGACGGTCTGCTGCAGCAGGTCGACACCCCGCGCCACATGTACGACCGGCCGGCCAACCTCTTCGTCGCGGGCTTCATCGGCTCCCCGGCGATGAACCTGGTCGAGGTGCCGATCACCGACGGCGGCGTGAAGTTCGGCAACTCCGTGGTGCCGGTCGAGCGCGACGCGGTGCAGGCCGCGGCGGACAAGGGCGACCGCACGGTCACCGTCGGCGTCCGCCCGGAGCACTTCGACATCGTCGACGGCGAGGGCTCGGGCCTGTCGAAGGACGAGCCGGCCGGTCTGGCCGTCACGGTGAACGTCGTCGAGGAGCTGGGCGCGGACGGTTTCGTCTACGGCTCGGCCGAGGTCGGCGGCGAGCACAAGGACCTGGTCATCCGCGTCGGCGGCCGCCAGGTTCCGGAGAAGGGCTCCGTGCTGCGCGTCGTGCCGCGCGCCGGCGAGAGCCACGTCTTCTCCACCTCCACCGGTGAGCGACTGAGCGACTGAGCCACTGAGCGACCGAGCGGGCGGGTGACCGGGCGCCCGGTCCCCGACCGCCCGCGGACACACCCGGCCCGGCCCCCGCGCAAGGGGGGCCGGGCCGCGGCCGTTCCCGGGGCCGAAACCCCCCGCATTTCCGGTCATACAATGGCGTTTCGACCATGTTCGTCAATGCGCCCGTAGTCGATCAAGGGGCATTCATCACTCATCAGAGTGGCTAAATGTCGCCAAATCATCACTCCTCGCTACCATCACTGCCGTGAACCAGGTAGCCCGCCGCATCGGCAAGTCACTCGCCCTCGTCCTCCCGGTCGTCCTCGTGCTCTCCGGCACCCTCGCCGTCACCCGCGTCCCGTGGGCGACGTCGGCGTCCGACGCCCAAGTCCTCACCGCCTCGCACCAGAAGGAGGCGGCGTCCCAGCGGTCGGCCCCGCAGGAGGTGCTCCGCCGCAAGCTGCTGGGCGAGCTGCAGGAGAAGAACCCCGGCATCGCCCTGACGCACCTGCAGCGCGAGATGAACGAGCGGCCTTCGCTGGCGCAGTACTGCGGTTCGATCGCCCGGTCCCTGGGCCGTGCCGCGGTCGCCAAGTACGGCTCGGTGCACCGCGCCCAGGCCTGGTCGCGGCCGGTCTGCGACACCGCCTTCGCGACGGGCGTGGCCTCGCTCGGATGACCCGACGCGCGGGTCGCGTAGGGTGCGCCCATGACCGGCACGCCCGCGACCTCCCCGGCGGTGACCCAGGCCGTCCTCCTCGCCGGAGGACAGGGCTCCCGCTTGAGGCCCTACACCGACACCCGCCCCAAGCCGATGATCGAGATCCCCGGAACCGGGATCCCGATCATCGGCCATCAACTTGCCTGGCTGGCCGCCGAGGGCGTCACCGACGCCGTGATCTCGTGCGGCCATCTCGCTGAGGTCCTCCAGGAGTGGCTCGTCGACGCGGCGGCCGACCTGCCGCTGCGGGTGACCACGGTCGTCGAGCGCGAACCGCTCGGCCGCGGCGGCGGCCTGAAGCACGCCGCGGCCTCCCTGCCCCGGCCCCAGGAGCCCTGGTACGCCACCAACGGCGACATCTGGACGCGCTTCTCGCTGCGGGAGATGGCCGCCTTCCACATCGAGCGGGCCGCGGTCGCCACGCTGGCGCTGGCCCGTCCGCGCATCCCGTGGGGCGCCGTGGAGACCGACGAGTTCGGCCACGTCCTGGACTTCATCGAGGCCCCGCCCTCGCCGTTCCTCATCAACGCGGGCGTCTACGTCTTCTCCCCCGAGTTCACCGGGCTGCTCCCGGAACGCGGTGACCACGAGCGCACCACCTTCCCCCAACTCGCCCGGGAACGGCGGCTCGCGGGCTTCCCGCTGCCCCAGGGCGCCTACTGGCGGGCCATCGACACCGCCAAGGACCTGGCCGAGGCCGCGAAGGAACTCGCCTCGCAGCCCTGAGCGCACCGACCGCGGCACAGCCCGCGCCACGGGCAGCACCACGGGCAGCGCCGCAGGCAGCGGCAGGGAACGACGAAGAGGCGGCCGGAGGGTGGAACCTCCGGCCGCCTCTTCCCGTGTGCCGTACGGGCGTTACGCGACCTTGCCCGAGCCGTGCCGCGCCGGGGCCCCGAGCAGCCAGCCGGAGGTCTCGCCGCTGCCCAGCAGCCCGCCGAGCGCGCCGCCGCTGTCGGAGGAACCGCCGCCGGTGCCTCCGGTGCCGTTGCCGCCGCCCTGCGTCGGCGGGTTGCTGGGCACCGTGGGGCGGGACGGGACGGACGGCGCGGGCCGCGCGGGCCCGCCGCCGGTGCCGCCGCCACTGCCGGTGGTGGCCGAGGACGACCCGGGACGCGAGTGCGTGGCGTTCGGCGCCGAGGACGCCGCCCCCCGCGCCGACGGCGAGGAGGACGGGGAGGACGAGGGACCGCCGGAACGGCCCGCCGAGGGGGCCGTGGAGGGCCGGGACGACTTCTCCCCGGGCACCTCGGGCAGCGGGGAGCCCTCGAGGTTGTTGGTCGGGACGTCGGTCGGGGCGGGGAGCTGCGTGCGCGGGCTGGTGGACCGTACGGCGGTGCCGAGGGTGGCACCGACCACGAGCGAGATCCCGACCAGCACCGTGGCCAGCACCGCGCCGCGCCGCAGCACCCGGCTCCGCAACTCCCCCAGCGGGGCGCGCGGGCCGAGCTTGCGCCAGGCCTCGCTCGCCAGCCGGCCGTCGGCGGAGTAGACCGGCGCCCCCGCGATGACCAGCGGGCTCCAGGCGGCGAGCAGGATGATGTCGGGCGTGTCGTACGCCGGGACGGTCCGCCAGCTCACCGTCACCAGCAGCGCCGCCGACAACAGGGCGCCGATCGACGCCGCGAACCGCTGCCAGAGCCCGAAGACCGTGAGCACCCCGGCGATCACCTGCAGGAAGGCCACCGTGAGTCCGGCGCCGATGGGGTGCGCGAGGGCGAGGTCGCGCAGCGGCTCGGCCAGCCCCCACGGGTGGAGCGAGGCGAGCCAGGTCACCATCGAGCCGCGCTTGCCGCCGTCGAAGTACACGGGGTCGCAGAGCTTGCCCATGCCGGCGTAGATGGAGATGAAGCCCAGGAAGATGCGCAGCGGCAGCAGCACGATGCCGAGGTTCATCCGGCGGCCGGGGTAGTAGGCGTGCCGGATGGGTTCGGCGCGTTCGCGGTTGCGGGCGCGGCCGTACTCCTCGTCGGGATCCGCGTACGGATCGAAGTCGGGGTCCTCGTCGACGGGGCCGGCGGTCGGCGCGGCGTACGCGAACTCGCTGGTGTCCTCGGGGTCGAGGTAGTCGTCGTAGGCGCCGCGCGCGGGGCGGATGCCGCCGAGCATCTCGCCGGGCGCCGGCGGCCGGCGCGGCGGGCCGACGACGGGCTGCGGCGGCTCCTCGATCCGCGGCAGCACCTGCGTCGCGGCGCCGAGGTCGGGGCCGTCCACCTGACCGTGGCGCACCGCGGCGAGCAGGTGGCCGGCAGCGGCGTCGCCGGGTTCGCTGCGCCCGGACCACACCAGGGGCGCACCGCGCCGCTGTGCGGCCGCGGAGGGGCGGACGGAGGTCGGGATGACGGGGACGCGCTGGGTCCTCGTCAGGGCACGGCCCGACGCCGCGCCGAGCTGCACGCGGAAGCTCGCGTGATTGACGATGACCTGGGCCGGGTCGGAGGAGACCTTATGCATGTTGAGCACAGGCTCGTCGGTGACCGCCGACGACCGTCCCCCCGGAGGAGTGCGGGGTGTTCTGGTGTCCACACTCATCTAACCGAGTGACACCCGATAAGGACACTGTGTGACGGGCCCCGTTGTGTCCGAGGCCCGTCAATCAGGGGTTGTCGCCGGGGCGCGCACGGGGGCGCGTCCGGGTTCAGGCCCGGCGGCGCGCCGCCTCGTAGAGCACGATGCCCGCGGCGACGCCCGCGTTCAGCGACTCGGCGCCACCCGGCATCGGGATGCGCACCCGCAGGTCGCAGGTCTCCCCGACGAGCCGCGACAGGCCCTTGCCCTCCGAACCCGCGACGACGACGACCGGGCCGGCCAGCGCCTCGAGGTCCTGCAGCTCGGTCTCGCCGTCGGCGGTCAGGCCGACGACCGTGAGGCCCGCCTTCTGGTAGGCCTCGAGCGTGCGGGTGAGGTTGGTGGCCCGGGCGACCGAGACGCGCGCGGCGGTGCCGGCCGAGGTCTTCCAGGCGCCCGCGGTCATCCCGGCGGCGCGGCGCTCGGGCACGACGACCCCGTGGCCGCCGAAGGCGGCGACGGAGCGGACGACGGCGCCGAGGTTGCGCGGGTCGGTGACCCCGTCCAGCGCGACGATCAGCGGGTCCTCGCCCGCGTCGAAGGCCTCGGCGGCGAGGTCCTCGGGGTGGGCGTACTCGTACGGCGGGATCTGCAGCACCAGGCCCTGGTGGTTGAGCCCGTTGGTGATGCGGTCGAGCTCCGGCCGCGGGGCCTCCATCAGCGGGATGCCCCGGTCGGTGGCGAGCTTGATCGCCTCGCGCACGCGCTCATCGTTGTCGATGAACTGCTGGACGTAGACCGCCGAGGCCGGGATGTCGGCGCGCAGCGCCTCCACCACCGGGTTGCGCCCGGCCACCAGCTCCGAGGTGGACTTGGAGCCCCGGCCGGACGGACGGCGCGACTGCGTGGACGCGGCGCGCTTCACCCTGGCGTTCGCGGCACGCTGCTTGGCGTGCCCCTTGCGCGCCTCCGCGGGCGGGGTGGGGCCCTTGCCCTCCAGACCCCTGCGCCGCTGCCCGCCGCTACCGACCGTGGCGCCCTTCTTGTTGGACGTGCGGCGGTTCCTGCGCTGGCTGTTGCCGGCCATGGGTCACCTGTTTCCTGCTGCTGTTGCTGCTACTGCGTGAACGTACGTACGTGTCAATGATGACGCGGACGCCCGGCTACCGGGAGCCGAGCGTCCAGCGCGGCCCGGAGGGGGTGTCCTCGATCTCCAGCCCGGACTGCTGGAGCCGGTCGCGGATGGCGTCGGCGGTCGCGTAGTCCTTGCGCCCGCGGGCCGACTCCCGCTGCTCCAGCACCAGCCGGACGAGGGAGTCCACGACCCCGTGCAGGTCCTCCCCGCGACCGTCGCCGGACCAGTGCGCGTCCAGCGGGTCCAGGCCCAGGACGCCGAGCATCGCCCGCACCTCGGCGAGGCGGGCGACGGCGCTCTCCTTGTCGTCCGCGGTGAGCGCCGAGTTGCCCTGCCGGACGGTGGTGTGGACGATCGCCAGCGCCTGCGGGACGCCCATGTCGTCGTCCATCGCCTCGGCGAAGGCCGGCGGCACCTCGGCGGCCGGCTCGACCGGGCCCGCCATCTCGACGACCCGCTGCACGAAGCCCTCGATCCGCGCGAACGCCGACTCGGCCTCGCGCAGCGACTCCTCGCTGTACTCGATCATCGAGCGGTAGTGCGGGGTGCCGAGGTAGTAGCGCAGCACGATGGGGCGCCAGCGCTTGGTCATCTCGCTCACGAGCACCGAGTTGCCGAGCGACTTGCTCATCTTCTCGCCGCTCATCGTGACCCAGGCGTTGTGCACCCAGTACTGCGCGAAGTCGTCGCCGAAGGCCTTGGCCTGGGCGATCTCGTTCTCGTGGTGCGGGAAGATCAGGTCGATGCCGCCGCCGTGGATGTCGAAGGCGGTGCCCAGGTACTTGTGGGCCATCGCGGAGCACTCCAGGTGCCAACCGGGACGGCCACGGCCCCACGGGGTCTCCCAGGACGGCTCGCCGGGCTTGACGGCCTTCCACATCGCGAAGTCGCGGGCGTCCCGCTTGCCGGTCTCGCCCTCGCTCTCCGGCTGGCGCAGGTTGTCGAGCTCCTGGTTGGACAGCTCCAGGTAGTCCGGGAAGGAGCGGACGTCGAAGTAGACGTTGCCCTCGGACTCGTAGGCGTGGCCGCTCTCGATGAGGCCGCGCATCATCTCGATCATCTCGGGCACGTGGCCGGTGGCGCGCGGCTCGTACGTCGGCGGCAGGCAGCCGAGCGCGTCGTAACCGTCGTTGAAGGCCCGCTCGTTCTCGTAACCGATCGCCCACCAGGGGCGGCCCTGCTCGCCGGACTTGGCGATGATCTTGTCGTCGATGTCGGTGACGTTGCGCACGAACGTGACGTCGTAGCCGCGGTAGGCGAACCAGCGGCGCATGATGTCGAAGTTCAGTCCGGACCGGATGTGCCCGATGTGCGGGGCTGCCTGCACGGTCGCGCCGCACAGGTAGATCGAGACGCAGCCCGGCCGGAGCGGGGTGAAGTCACGGACCTGGCGCGCGTCGGTGTCGTACAGGCGAATAGTCACGCATCAAGGGTAGTGGTCCCGGGTGCGTGCGCCGTCCGATCCACGGGAGCTTCATGGTGTTGTGACGCTCGCGGGGGCCGTCGCACCGGCCGCGGGAGCGCCCGGCGGGCGGGCGCTTCACCCGTACGGCGGACGGCACGACCCTGCGGGCGCCGGGTCAACTCCTCCGTGCCGCCGGTCACTTCGCGCGGCGGACCACCAGAGCGGTCGCCACGGCCGCCAGCCCCTCGCCACGCCCGGTGAAGCCCAGACCGTCGGTCGTCGCGCCGGAGACCGCCACGGGGGCGCCCACGGCGGCGGACAGGATCTTCTGGGCCTCGTCGCGGCGCTTGCCGATCTTGGGGCGGGGACCGATGACCTGGACGGCCACATTGCCGATGTCGTAGCCCGCCTCGCGGACGATCCGGGCGGCCTCCGTGAGCAAGGTCACACCGGGTGCGCCCGACCACTCCGGGCGCCCGGTGCCGAAATGCGCGCCCAGGTCGCCCATGCCGGCGGCGGAGAACAGCGCGTTGCAGGCGGCGTGCGCGACGACGTCGGCGTCGGAGTGCCCGGCCAGGCCGTCCCCCTCGCCCTCCCACAGCAGACCGGCGACCCACAGTTCGCGGCCCGCCTCGAAGGCGTGGATGTCGGTGCCGATGCCCACCTGGGGCAGCACGGGGACGTGGGCGGCCGGGGCGGTGCCCGTCGGCTCAGTAGTCATCGGTGGCCCTCCTGCGGGCGAGGACGGCCTCGGCGAGGACCAGGTCCAGCGGGCGGGTGACCTTGAAGGCCTCCTCGTGCCCCGGCACGACCAGCACCGGGACGCCGAGCCGCTCGACCATGCTCGCGTCGTCCGTGACCGGCCCGGTGACCGTGGTGTGCGCCTTGAGCAGCGTCGCCCGGTCGAAGCCCTGGGGGGTCTGGACGGCGCGCAGCAGCGAGCGGTCCGGGGTGCCGACGACGGCGTCGGTCGCCGGGTCGATCTCCTTGACCGTGTCGGCCAGCGGCAGCCCCGGCACGACGGCCGAGGCACCGTCCCGCACGGCGGCGGCGACGGCGTCGACCATGTCGACCGGCACCAGCGGGCGGGCGGCGTCGTGGACGAGCACCACCTCGACCTCGTCCGGCAGCGCGGCCAGGCCCAGCCGTACCGAGTCCTGCCGGCTCTCGCCGCCGGCGACGACCCTTATGTCCTTGGCCTCGGGCAGGCCGTTGCTGTCGAGCAGCGCCCTGACCTCGGCGACCCCGTCCGGGGGCGCCACGACGACGACCAGTGACACCGCGCGGGCGCGGGTCATGGCACGCACGGCGTGCACGAGGATGGGGACGCCGCCCAGGGTGCGCAGCGCCTTGGGCGCACCGGGGCCGAGCCGGACTCCACGTCCGGCGGCGGGAATGACTGCCGCGGTAGTCAGGTTTGTGTCCTTGGCCGAAATGGGTATCGCCTCAACGTGCCGGGCGCGAAGCCCCTGTCGGACCCTTCCGTGACACCGACAGGGCCAGCTGCCCGGGCCCGGCACCCAGTATGCAGGGGGAAGCGACGCGCGAACGAAGACGAGGGGGATCCTCGGCGTCGTCGAAGTGCCAGGCCACCGTGAGGGCGCCCCGGCATGCCGCAGTGCCCGGCGTAGGGAACGCACCGGGCACCACGGCGGAAATCCGCGTCAGGACGCGAGGACCTCGTCGAGGAGGGTCTCGGCCTTGTCCTCGTTGGTGTTCTCCGCGAGCGCGAGCTCGCTGACCAGGATCTGGCGGGCCTTGGCGAGCATGCGCTTCTCGCCGGCCGACAGCCCGCGCTCCCGCTCGCGACGCCACAGGTCACGCACGACTTCCGCGACCTTGATGACATCGCCGGAGGCGAGTTTCTCCAGATTCGCCTTGTACCGGCGGGACCAGTTGGTGGGCTCCTCGGTGTACGGTGCGCGCAGCACCTCGAAGACCCGGTCCAGCCCTTCCTGACCGACCACGTCGCGCACGCCGACGAACTCCGCATTGTCCGCGGGCACGCGTACCGTCAAGTCGCCCTGGGCGACCTTGAGCACCAAGTAGGTCTTGTCCACGCCTTTGATCTGGCGAGTTTCGATGGCCTCGATCAGCGCGGCCCCGTGATGGGGATAGACCACGGTGTCGCCAACCTTGAACGTCATGTGACAGGTACCCCTTCCGTGGCTATCCAGGGTAACACGGGAACGGCTGGTTCTGAATGGCGTTTTCGCAGGTCAGGGCATATCTCGGGGCTTGACAAGTGCGCCCGGAACGTGCTGCGGGAGGGGAGCGGAAGGCGGAATTCGCAGGTCGGAGTGGGTGTCGAGGGGCCCTGAAACGCTGCCGTTACACCCTTCCGAGGGCCAGGACAAGGGGAGGAACATCCCGATTTGTCGCTCTCTTGCGGGGGGTCTCTCGCTACTCCGTTCGGCCGCCACGGGCTTGATTGATCCATTTTCGCACCACGCCGGATTTCCGTCCGGCGGATGAACGGTAAATGGATCTTGCCGGTGTGGCGGGAATCGTTCGGCGGAATCCCGTAATGGATTCCGCCGTGCCCGCGCCGTTCCGCCCGGGGCCCCGTGGAAGGCCCCCGACGGCCCCCTGGAACGTCTCCCGGACACCCGGGTGGGTGAAGCCCCGGCCCGCCGGGGGGTGGCCCGGTGCGGGCGCACGAGACAGGCTCGGTAACCTAATCCAGCACCAGGTAACCCGTAAGTCCCGTACGTCCGTACCTCCGTACCCCGCCCAAGGAGATGCCGCCGCCGTGAGCAGCAGCCTTCGACGCGGCGCTCTCGCCGCCGCCCTTGCACTCTCGCTCTTCCCGCTCGCCGCCTGCGCTGCCGGGAACAGCGCGGAGACGCTGCGCGTCAGGCCGGACAACGCCGCGACCAGCGTCGGCGACATCGAGGTCCAGAACGTCGTCGTGCTCACCCAGGCCACCTCCGACGGTTCCTCCTCGGTGACGGCCAAGATCTTCAACAACGGCGACGAGTCGCAGACCCTGGACTCCGTGAAGGTCGGCTCCCTGGACGCCGACCTGTCCGGCACGATCACCCTGCCCGGCCACAGCTCCGTGCTGCTCGGCGGTGACGGCAACCCGTCCGCCCTGTTCAAGGGCGGTTCCGCGAGCAAGACCGACGGCGACTTCAAGGACGTCGTCTTCGACTTCAGCAAGACCGGCGAGGTCTCCCTGCAGAGCCTCGCGCTGCCCGCCGCCGGCTACTACGCCTCCTTCGGGCCGAGCGAGAAGCCCTCGCCCACGGAGACCGCGAGCCCGGGCGAGTCGCCCGCCGAGGGCGCCACGGCCTCGCCGACCGAGACCGAGACGATCACCGAGTCGCCCGCCGGCTGAGCACACCCCGGCACGCGAAGGGGCCCCGGGAGCACATCGCCCCCGGGGCCCCTTCCTGTCCGGTCACCGGTCTACGGCTGGAACCCGAAGCCAGGCCGCGGCCGGTTTACGGCTCGAACTTGTAGCCCAGGCCACGGACCGTCACCAGGTAGCGCGGCGCGCCCGGGTCCGGCTCGATCTTGGCGCGGAGGCGCTTGACGTGGACGTCGAGCGTCTTGGTGTCGCCGACGTAGTCGGCGCCCCAGACCCGGTCGATGAGCTGCATGCGGGTGAGGACGCGGCCCGCGTTGCGCAGCAGCATCTCCAGGAGGTCGAACTCCTTGAGCGGCAGGTCGACCTTGCCGCCGCCCACCGTCACGACGTGCCGGTCGACGTCCATGCGGACCGGGCCGGCCTCCAGCGCCGACGGCGAGATCTCCTCGGGCTCGCCGCGACGGCGCAGCACCGCCCGGATCCGGGCGACCAGCTCGCGGGAGGAGAAGGGCTTGGTGACGTAGTCGTCCGCTCCTATTTCGAGACCGACAACCTTGTCGATCTCGCTGTCCTTCGCGGTGACCATGATCACCGGGACGTTGGACTTCAGCCGCAGCTGGCGGCAGACCTCCGTGCCGGGCAGGCCCGGCAGCATCAGGTCGAGCAGGACCAGGTCGGCGCCGTTGCGCTCGAACTCGTCCAGCCCGTCGGGCCCGGTCGCCGCGATGGCGACCTCGAAGCCTTCCTTGCGGAGCATGTACGACAGGGCATCACTGAAGGACTCTTCGTCCTCGACGACGAGTACTCGGGTCACGGGAGGACCTCCGGGGCGGGGATGTGATCGGGGAACGTCTCGTAGAGGGCGGAAGAGGACCCGGAGCCGGGCCCGCCGTCCTCCACCGCCACGGCGGTGGAGCGGTCCCGGCCGTCCCGGGACGCCGCGGCTTCGGGCAGCCGCAGGGTGAAGGTGGAGCCCTGGCCTTCGGCGCTCCACACCGTGACCTCCCCGCCGTGGGAGGCGGCCACGTGCTTGACGATGGACAGACCGAGGCCGGTGCCGCCCGTGGCGCGCGAGCGCGCCGGGTCGACCCGGTAGAACCGCTCGAAGACGCGGTCCCGGTCCTTTTCGGAGATGCCGATCCCCTGGTCGGTCACGGAGATCTCGATCAGGTCGCCACTGGGTGCGGAGACCCTGCGGCCCGCGATGCCCACGCGGGTGCGGACCGGGCTGTAGTTGACGGCGTTCTCGACGAGGTTGCCGAGCGCGGCCGCGAGCTGGCCACGGTTGCCCCAGATGTACAGCTCGGGGGCGCCGCCGGTGGCCATGGTGATCTGCTTGGCGTTCGCCGGGTGGCGGCAGCGGTCGACCGCCTCGGCGACGAGGTCGTCGACGGCGACCGGCTCGGCGTCGTCGAGGGGGTTGTCGTCCTGGACCCGGGAGAGGTCGATGATCTCCTGGACCAGGCTGGTCAGCCGGGCGGCCTCGATCTGCATCCGGCCCGCGAAGCGCTCGACGGCCTCGGGGTCGTCACTGGCGTCCATCACCGCTTCGGAGAGCAGCGACAGCGCGCCGACCGGGGTCTTGAGCTCATGGCTCACGTTGGCGACGAAGTCGCGCCGCACCGCCTCGATGCGCCGGGCGTCGGTCAGGTCCTCGACCAGGAGCAGCACCAGGCGCGAGCCCAGTGGTGCCACCCGGGCGGAGACCGCGAGGCCCTCGCCGCGGCCGGCGCCCCGGCGCGGCAGGTCCAGTTCCACCTGCCGTATCTCGCCGTCCCGCCGGGTCTCCCGGGCCATCTGCAGCATCTGGTCGACGGCGAGCCTTCCGCCACGAACCAGCCCGAGGGCGTACGCCGCCGAGCTTGCCTTGACCACCGTGTCGCCCTCGTCGAGGACGACGGCCGACGAGCGCAGCACGGACAGCACCGTGTCCACGCCCGGCGGTAGTACGGCTGCGGCGTCGGGCCGCAGGGATGTGCGCGTCGGGCGGGCCTGCTCCCGCTCGCTCCAGCGGAACGCGAGCACAGCGATCACACCGGTGCAGAGCCCGGCGATCGCACTGGCTGCGGCGACTGCCGCGTTCACGTCCATACCCCCAGGTTAGGGGGACGGAATGAGTGACCCACAGCGGTCGGAGCGTCTTCTCGAACGCGCGTTGCCAAGAGTTCACCGTGGTGTCAGCACCGGTTCATTCCCGATGCTCGAGCGGTACGCGTGTGCGCGCGAGGTTGGGGAGCGTGTCAGCGTGGGAGGACAATCCTCTTTTCGAACGGCTGAAGCGGCAACGGAAGGATCGCGATGCGCGACGCATATCACGAGGAACTCGACTCGATCGGTGACGGCCTGGTCGACATGGCCCGGCTGGTCGGCTCCGCGATCGGGCGGGCCACCACGGCGCTGCTCGACGCGGACCTCAAGCTCGCGGAGAGCGTGATCGCCGCCGACGAGAAGGTGGACGACCTGCAGCGCGAGCTGGAGAACCGGGCCATCACCCTGCTCGCCCGCCAGCAGCCCGTCGCGACCGACCTGCGGATCGTCGTCACCAGCCTGCGCATGAGCGCGGACCTGGAGCGCTCCGGCGACCTCGCCCGCCATGTGGCGAAGCTCGCACGGCTGCGGTTCCCCAACACCGCCGTCCCGAGCGACCTGCACGCCACGATCCTGGAGATGGGCCAGCTGGCGCAGCGGCTGATGGCCAAGGCCGCCGAGGTGATCATCAGCAAGGACGTCGACGACGCCCTGCAGCTGGAGGCGGACGACGACCGCATGGACGAGCTGCACCGCACGCTCTTCCAGCACCTGCTCGACGACCGCTGGAAGCACGGCATCGAGACGGCGGTGGACGTCACCCTCGTCGGCCGCTACTACGAGCGCTTCGCCGACCACGCGGTCTCGGTCGCCAAGCGCGTCGTCTACCTCGTCACGGGCGAGCACGCGGACGAGCTGTCCCCGCCTCCCACCCCGATGCCGGCGGACTAGGGCCTGTCGGCCGCAACGGCCGTACGGCGCGGGACGACGCGGCGCGCGGGGCGGGTGCGCCCCCAGGGGCGGAACGCTTCCGCGCGCCGTTGATGCGCCGGTGGGGGATGCCGTTCACTGGTGGCAGGCATGCAGGCAGCCGTCACCAACGGCATAGGAGGGTAACCATGCCCGAGTCCCCCACGTCGCCCACCGCCCGCGACCAGCCGTCCCCCGAGGGGACCCCGCAATCCCCCGGCATCCGTGAGCTGCCGTTGCTCGGAGCGTGCGGCTGCGGTTCGGGCTGCGGATGCGGCTGCCAGTCCGGAGCGCCCTGCCGCTGCGGCGGCAGCTGCTGACTCCACCGAGTCCACGCCACCCGCGTTCCTCACGCTCGGGGGCCCGTCCGGTCGCTCCGGACGGGCCCCCGACGCCGTGTCCCCCGGGTCACCCGCCGTCGTACGCGCGCCGCAGCGCGGCGAGGTCCATCTTCTTCATGGACAGCATCGCCTCCGTGGCCCGCCGGGCCTTCTCCGGGTCGGCGTCCCCGACCATCTCCAGCAGCACCTCGGGGAACACCTGCCAGGACACCCCGTACCGGTCCTTCAGCCATCCGCAGGGGCCCTCCTCACCGCCGTCGGTGAGCTTCTCCCAGTAGTAGTCGACCTCGGCCTGGTCGGCGCAGCGGATCTGGAACGAGACCGCCTCGTTGAAGGTGAAGTGCGGACCGCCGTTGAGCGCCACGAACTTCTGCCCGTTGGCCGTGAACTCCACGGCCAGCACGGACCCCGCGGGGCCGGGCCCGGCCTCGTTGTAGCGGCCGATCGTGCCGATCGCGGAGTTCTTGAAGATCGAGACGTAGTGGTTCGCCGCCTCCTCGGCCTTCCCGTCGAACCACAGGCACGTGGTGAATCCGTCGGTGGTCATCGCTGCCTCCTCCTGACGCATGGGCGCGTACGTCCTAAGGACGGTCCCGGCGCCGGAAACTCATCGGCGTACGGCCATGTGCCGGTTCGCCGTCCCGGGGCCCCCGACGGGACTCGCGGAGGCGTCCCCTAGCCTGTGCCGATCACCACGGCGCGCGGTGATCAATTGGGAGGAGATCGTCATGGTTGCTGCCCCGGCACTGGCGGAGCTGCGCGAGGTCTGCCAGCCGCAGGCGAAGCTGCGGAGCCGCAACGGCGAGCACTGGGCGGGCCGCCTGTACATGCGGCGCGTTTCGCTCCGCATGACCCGGCAGCTGGTGCGGACCCGGATCTCCCCCGACACGCTGACGTGGACGATGGTCGTGTGCGGTGTCGGCGCGGGCGCCGCCCTTCTCATCCCCGGGCTCACCGGGGCCGTGCTGGCCGCCGTGCTCTTCCAGCTCTTCCTGCTCTTCGACTGCGTGGACGGCGAGGTCGCCCGCTGGAAGGGGCAGAACAGCGCGACCGGCATCTACGTCGACCGTCTCGGCGCCTACCTGGCCGACGCGGCACTGCTGACCGGGGCGGGCTTCCGGGTGGCCCACGACGGGTCCGCGTACTGGGCTTCGGTCGGCCTCGCGACGGCCCTGGGCGTCGTGCTGCTGAAGGCGTCCACCGACCTCGTCGACGTCGCCCGCGCCCGCCGGGGCCTGTCCGTCGCCGGCGACGAGGCGGCCCGGCCCCGTTCCGAGGGCGTCGCCACCGTCCGGCGGCTCGCCTCGGCCCTCAAGATCCACCGCCTCACCAACGGCATCGAGGCCTCCCTCGTCCTGCTCGCCGCGGCCGTCGCGGACACCCTGACCGGCAGTGCCGCCCCCACCGCTTGGACGCTCGCCGCGCTGGCGGTGATCACGTGGCTGATGGTGGTGGCCCACCTGGCATCGATCCTGTCGTCCTCGCGGCTGCGCTGACGCCGGGTCCGGCCGGCCGGGCCCTGGTCATCAGCAGGTGGCCCCTGCGGAAGCGCTCGTCCGGTCCGGGCTCCCGGAGCATGCGGCCGGTTTCGGTGAAGCCGGCCGCCGTCGCCAGGGCGGCGAGGTCGTCGATCGGCCACCGGTAGGCCGTCGTCACCTTGTGGTCGAACGCCTCGAGGGGGCCCCCGCCGGATTCGAAGAAGCCCAGCAGGAGATGGCCGCCCGGGGCCAGGACCCGGCGGAACTCGTCGAAGTACGGGGGCAGTTCGCCCGGCGGCGTGTGGATGACGGAGTACCAGGACACGATGCCGTCCAGCTCGCCGTCGGCGACGGCGTCCAGGGCGTCCATCGAGCCGACGTCGAAGCGCAGCTCCGGATGGGCCTCGCGGGCGAGGCCGATCATGACCGGCGACAGGTCGACGCCGAAGGCCTCCAGCCCCAGGTCCCGCAGGTGCGCGGTGAGGTACCCCGGGCCGCAGCCGAGGTCGGCGACGGTCCTCCCGCCGGCCGCCCGCACGCAGTCGGCGAAGGCCGCGATCAGCGCGCGGTCCAGCGGGAGCGAGCCGAGGGAGTCGCTGAACAGTTCCGCGTAGAGGACGGCGACGGCGTCGTACGCGCCGGCCGTCGAGACGGCATGGGGGGAGGGGTCCCTAGGAATCGGCGAACCAGGCACCGATCGACTCCCACTGGAAGGCGTCCCGCCAGGCGACCCCGCCCGCCGTCCAGCCCTGAAGGGCCGCGACGGCCTTCTCCGCGGACACCGTTCGCGTCCGGTAGTGCTCGGCGGGGGCGCGGTCGCGGTACTCGAGCTGGTACGTGCCGTCGGGGCGGTGCCACACCTGGGCGTAACACTGCTGGTCCGCGGCGCACTCCATGACCAGGTGCCCGTCACGCGGGAGGTTCAGCACCGCCTTCTCCAGCTCGGCGCCGAGGGGGCTGTCGTCATCGAGGCGGTGACCGGGGTGCGCGAGGGGGTCGGTGTCCACGGTTTCCTCTCCTTCTCCTTCCGGTTGGACGGGTGGCAGTCCGCAGGCGTCGATCAGTTCGAAGAACAGGTCCTCCACGAACGGGTCCGCCCGTTTGGCGAGCACCTCGCGCAGGGCGTCACGGTCCGCGGTGAACCCGGCCTCGGCGGCCCAGCCGGCGATGTCCTCCGCGGTCCCCGGCACCTCCGCGAGCATCCAGCGGACGTTCCGCGCCTTCTCGCTCTCCCCCGGGGGCGCGTCGTCCACGGCCGGCGGCGACCCGGCGATCTCGTAGTCGGCGGCCATCTCCGGGTCGAGGAAGGCGGACCAGACCGCCCCGGAGGGCGTGAGGCCGCGTACGAAGCAGACGTCGCTGTCGAAGACGCTCGCGATCAGGACGGGCGAACCGGTCGCGGCCACCAGCCTCTCCAGCCATCGATCGTCGTCGTTGTCCGGAAGCGACCGGCCGAACTGCAGCGTCTTCCAGCCCCCGGGGCGCGGCAGGCACACGTCCAGGTCGTCGGCGGTCTCCTCGAACCCGCGCATCCGCTCCAACGGCCCGTCACTCCGCGCCAGTACGACATCGCCGGTGTACCCCATGGCTCCCTCCCCGAAGGCTGCCGCCGATGCTAGCGACGGCCACCGACATCGCTCGGTGCGGCCGCGCTACCCTGCTACGGGGACAGCGACTTCCGGGGGGACCGTGACCGCACTGCCGGCGAGCGTGGACCGCGACATCCTCGATCACCGGATCATGTTCGCGGCGCGGACGATCCGGGAAACCCTGGGCTGCTCGATCCACGAGGCCATCGACCTGGTCGCCGTCCGGCACGAGGAACTGCGCCGGGAGCGCCCGGACGACTTCAGCTTCGGGCCCGAGGAGTTCGGCCAAAGCTTCTACTCCTGATACTCCTGAGCGGCGATGCGCGTGCCGAGGCCCGGCTATTCGTCCAGCAGCGCCCGCAGCCGTGCCTTCCGCCGGTCGGCGGCCGCAGCGGAAGGGGGCGGGGCCGCGCGCTGCCCCCCGTCCGAGGGCCCGGCCTGCCGTCCGCGCCGGGCCGCGTTCAGCAGGGCCCGGGCTTCGGCCAGGCCGGAGACCACGGCGACCGGTTGCCATGCATAGCCGTCCCATTGCGAGATGAGACGTGGGGCGTCCGGATCCACGTGAGCGCCCCGCGGCGGCCCCGCAGCAAGGGTGCCCGCACGAAGCCGGCCCTTCCTGCGTGCCTGCCGTTCCTCGCGGCGCTCCACCCACTGCTCCAGGGGCTCGTCCTCCATGCGCACAGGATGTCCCGGCACGCCCCCGGGACACCACAGCCGCGCGGAAACCAACCCCCGGGTTCGGCCCCCTAACCGCGCGGCGCGGGACCCTGCTTCCACCCCTCGACCGGACCGGGTCACGAAACGCTGTCGTCGGGGACGCCTCCGGTCGCGGGGCCGGGCGGCGAGCGGCATCGCGTCAATCGTTCTTCAACCGCCCGTCGATAAGACGTCGATGCCCACAAGGTTGCCTTATGTCGGCATCAGGAACGCCTCCGGCCATCAGCGGCCACCGGTTCCCGGCCCGCCGCGGCAGGTCGTCGCGCAAAAATCGAGAAGCTCGCAGGAAGCAGGAACGTGAACCTCAAGAACATCTCCGGCAAGTTCGGCATGGCCGTGGCGGTGGGCGCAGTCGTGCTGACCGCGACGCCGTCCGCGACCGCCGCTCCAGCTCTGTCGGGCACGGTCACCGTGGCCTCCCCTGACTGGGATCTCGGCACCGACCACTGCGACGACATCAAGATCCAGTCCAAGGGCAACGGTCTTTTCGTCGCCGCGGAGAAGGACTACACCGGGGGCGACTTCGGCATGCTCCGAGCCCGGTCGTCCTCCGTCGGGCCCTGGGAGAAGTTCTCCCTCTGCCCGATGGACGGGTACTACACCCTCTTCTCATACGGCACCGGGAGTTACGTGAGCGCCGAGAAGAACTACACGGGCGCCGACGTGGGCATGCTCAGGGCGCGTGCGGCCGCCGTCAAGAGCTTCGAGAAGTTCGAAGTCCGCTGCCCCAGCTACTGCACCATCAGGTCCCTCGTCAACGGCCAGTACGTGAGCGCCGAGTTGGCCTACACGGGCACCGGCTACGGCATGCTCCGGGCGCGCTCCGCCTCCGTCGGGGAGTGGGAGAAGTTCTCCTTCTCGCAGGGCTGAGACACCGCCGCACGGAAGCCGGGCAGGGGGTGAGGCGTCTCCCCTCCCGGTCGGCCGCGGCGCACCCGACAGCGGCGTGCACAAGGACCTCCCACGTTCGCGGATCGAAGGAGACGGTACCTGCCCGATACCTCGGGCACTCCGATCCGGGCCTGACCTGGAAGGTGTACGCGCACCTCATGCCGAGTAGCCGCGACCGTGCCCGCAAGGCTCTCGGGCTGGCGCTCCGGCCGCAAGACTCTGGGCACTGAGGGCCCACACTGGGCCCAGACCGTAAAAGCGCCCCCGATCTGCGCCATAAGAGCAGGTCGGGGGCGTGATCTCGATCCTTACTTCTTCTTGCCCTGGTTCTTCACGGCCTCGATCGCCGCCGCGGCCGCCTCGGGGTCGAGGTAGCGGCCGCCCGGGGTGACGGGGCGGAAGTCGGCGTCGAGCTCGTAGGCGAGCGGGATGCCGGTGGGGATGTTCAGGCCCGCGATGTCGGCGTCGGAGATGCCGTCGAGGTGCTTGACGAGGGCGCGCAGGCTGTTGCCGTGGGCGGCGACCAGCACGGTACGGCCGGTGAGGAGGTCGGGGACGATGCCGTCGTACCAGTACGGGAGCATGCGGTCGACGACGTCCTTCAGGCACTCGGTGCGCGGACGCAGCTCCGGCGGGATGGAGGCGTAGCGCGGGTCGTCGCTCTGGGAGAACTCGCTGCCGTCCTCGATCGGCGGCGGCGGGGTGTCGTAGGAACGGCGCCAGAGCATGAACTGCTCCTCGCCGAACTCGGCGAGGGTCTGCGCCTTGTCCTTGCCCTGGAGGGCGCCGTAGTGGCGCTCGTTGAGGCGCCAGCTGCGGTGGACGGGGATCCAGTGCCGGTCGGCGGCCTCGAGGGCCAGCTGCGCGGTGCGGATCGCGCGCTTCTGGAGGGAGGTGTGGACGACGTCGGGGAGCAGTCCGGCGTCCTTCAGCAGCTCGCCGCCCCGGACCGCCTCCTTCTCGCCCTTTTCGTTCAGGTTGACGTCAACCCAGCCAGTGAAGAGGTTCTTAGCGTTCCACTCGCTCTCGCCGTGGCGGAGGAGGATCAGCTTGTACGGAGCTTCAGCCATGGCAAGGAGTCTAAGAGAAAACCCCTTGGTGCCCTCCGGAGGGCCGATGTAAGCTGCGTAGGCCATCCTGGCCCATTACGCCTACGACGCCCCGACGCCGCGAGGAGCAGCCGCCGTGCCCGATGTCAGACGTGCCGTACGGGAGACCGTCTCGGGACTCCCCCGGACCTTCTGGTGGCTGTGGACCAGCACACTGGTCAACCGGCTCGGCGGCTTCGTCGTCACCTTCCTCGCGCTCTACCTCACCCTCGACCGGGGCTACTCCGCCACTTACGCCGGTCTCGTCGCGTCCCTGTACGGCCTCGGCGGCGCCGTCGGCGCGGTCGTCGGCGGGGTGCTGACCGACCGGCTGGGGCGGCGCTCGACGATGCTGCTGGCGCAGGTCGCGGCCGCGGCCGGCACGGCGACGCTGGCCTTCGTGGACGGGCAGGCGGAGATCGCGGGCGTGGCCACCGTGATCGGCGTGGCGAGCAGCGCCTCGCGGCCCGCGGTGCAGGCGATGATGGCGGACGTGGTGCCCGCCGCGGACCGGGTGCGGGCGTTCTCGCTCAACTACTGGGCGATCAACATCGGCTTCGCCGTCTCCTCGGCGGCGGCCGGCCTCATCGCCTCGCAGGGCTACCTCTGGCTCTTCCTCGGCGACGCGTTCATGACGGTGCTCTGCGCGCTGGTGATCTACGCCAAGGTGCCGGAGTCCATGCCGGGCCGGGAGCCCGCGAGCCCGGGGCGGTCCGCCGGGGCGGCCGGGGGCGGGGAGTCGCGGGTCGGCCTCGGGGTCGTCCTGCGTGACCAGCGCTTCATGTGGTTCGTCGCGCTGACGTTCCTGCTGGGCACGGTCACCCAGCAGGGTTCGACGACCCTCTCGGTCGACATGGGCCGCCAGGGCTTCTCCGCGAGCCAGTACGGCCTGATCATCGGGCTCAACGGCCTGCTGATCGTGCTCCTGCAGATCCCGCTCACCCGGCTCGTCGAGCGGCGGAGTGTGGCGGCGCTGCTCACCGCCGGCACGCTGCTGATGGGCTGGGGCTTCGGGCTCACCGCCTTCGCCGGTTCGGTCCCCTTCTACGCGCTGACGGTGGCGGTGTGGACGATCGGCGAGATCCTGCACGCGCCGGCCTCGATGTCGCTGGTCGCCGACCTGGCACCGGCCCACGCCCGGGGGCGCTACCAGGGCATGTACTCGCTCGCCTGGCCCGCGGCGTCCTTCGCCGGGCCGCTGCTGGGCGGCGTGGCGCTGGACCGGTGGGGCGGTGGCGTGGTGTGGGGCGCCTGCGCCGTGGTCGGCACGGTCGCCGGCGCCGGCTACTGGCTGCTGCTGCGGGAGCGCGGGGCGCAGGCCGGGCAGGTGGAGACGGCGCCGCCGGCCCCGGTACGGATACCGGAGCCGGAGCCGACGGCGGACTGCTAGCGCGGGAGGCGCAGGGCGCGCCGCACCTCGTACGGCGCGGAGCGCGCCCCGTACAACGGTCCCGCCGACGCGGCGCCGCCGTGGGAGCCGTCGTCATCGAGACCTTGGTGACGCTCAGGCGGCGGCGAGGCTACTCGGCACCCTTGCCGGCCTTGCCAATCAGATGTGCGAACGCGTCGAGGTTGCGCGTGGACTCGCCGCGCGCGGTCCGCCATGCGTGCTCCTTGCGGATCGCGTCGGCGAAGCCCAGTTCCAGCAGCGTGTTGAAGCTGCCGTCCGCGTTCTCGAGGACGGCACCCAGCAGCCGGTCGACCTCCTCGGGGGTCACCGCGACCAGCGGGAGCCGGCCGGAGAGGTAGACGTCGCCGAGCGCGTCGATGGCGTAGGCCACGCCGTACAGCCGGGTGTTGCGCTCCAGGAGCCAGCGGTAGAACGCCTCGTGGTTCTCGTCGGGGCGGCGCACGACGAAGGCATTGACCGTCAGGGTGTGCCGCCCCACCGCCAGCGCCACGGTGGTGGACAGCTTGCGCGTGCCGGGGAGCTTGACGACGTACTCGCCCCCGGCTCCGGTCTCCCAGCCGAGTTCGGCGTCCTCCAGTGCCCGCTCGACCGCCGCGCGCGCCGCCGTCTGCTCCCGCTCACCCATGCGGCGATCGTAGGCGACGCCGCCGCTCGGCCATCGCACCCGCGTACACCTCGGCGGTCCTGGTGGCCGCCGCGTCCCAGCCGAAGCACCCCGCGTGCCGGGCGGCGGCCCCGCCCATGGCGGGCACCAGCTCCGGGTGCTCGACGAAGCGGCGCAGGGCGCGCGCGTAGTCGGCCGGTTCGTGGCCCGCGACGAGGAAGCCGGTCTCGCCGTCCTTCACGGCCACCGGCAGCCCGCCGACCGAGGCCGCCACCACCGGCGTGCCGCAGGCCTGCGCCTCGATGGCGACCAGCCCGAACGACTCGCTGTACGAGGGCATGACCAGCACCGACGCGGCCCGGTACCAGTCCGCGAGCCGGTCCTGGGCGACCGGCGGCTGGAAGCGCACGAGGTCGGAGATGCCGAGCCGGGCGGCGAGCTTCTGCAGGCGCTCGGGCTTGGCCAGGCCGCTGCCGCTCGGCCCGCCGACGACCGGGACGACGAGGCGGTCGCGCAGCGACGGGTCCTCCGCCAGCAGGATGGCCGCGGCGCGCAGCAGGATGTCCGGCGCCTTGAGGGGCTGTATCCGGCCGGCGAAGAGCGGGATCACCGCGTCCTGCGGCAGGCCGAGGCGCGCGCGGGCCCCGGCGCGGCCGCCGTGGGCGTCCGGCCGGAAGCGGTCCAGGTTCACCCCGGGGTGGACGACGGCGACCTTGCCGGGGTCGGCCTCGTAGTGCCGGATCAGCTCGTCCGACTCCTCGGCGGTGTTGGCGATCAGCCGGTCGGCGGCGTTGACGATCTGCGTCTCGCCGATGACCCGGGCCGTGGGCTCGGGGGTGTCGCCCTCGGCGAGCGCCGCGTTCTTGACCTTGGCCATGGTGTGCATGGCGTGGACGAGCGGGACGCCCCAGCGCTCGGCGGCGAGCCAGCCGACGTGGCCGGAGAGCCAGTAGTGCGAGTGCACCAGGTCGTAGTGGCCCTGCCGGTGGCTGGCCTCGGCGTGCATCACGCCGTGAGTGAAGGCGCACAGCTGCGCGGGAAGATCCTCCTTGGCCAGGCCCTCGTACGGGCCGGCGTCCACGTGCCGCACCAGGACCCCGGGCGCCAGCTCGACCGTGGGCGGCAGGGCGGCCGTGGTGGCCCGGGTGAAGATCTCGACCTCCACGCCGGGGCCCTCCGCGAGCCGCTTGGCCAGCTCGACGATGTAGACGTTCATACCGCCCGCGTCGCCGGTGCCGGGCTGGTGGAGGGGCGAGGTGTGCACGCTGAGCATGGCCACGCGCCGCGGACGGCGTCCACCGACGCCATGGCGGCGCAACCGGCGATGGGCACCACCGGCCAGGACCTTCGCCACGTACTGGCTCACGTCGCCTCCTCCACTTCTCCGACGGGCGGCCGAGCGGAGGCCGCCCCTGAACGGTGACAACCAGCGGAAGGCCTAGATCCATTTCCGCTTTGCCAAAGCGTGACCGTCGGCCCGGCCCGGATCCGGCGCCCGCGGGCTCGCATAGGCTCGGCGCATGCGCGCGACACGGCCGGTCGGAGAGGTGACCCGGGGGACGACCAACCCCAACCGGCTGCGCCGCATGGACCGCTGGATCGCGGCGCAGCACGGGCCCGCGCTGCGCCGCAGCGACGATCCGCTCGCCGTGGACCTGGGCTACGGCGCCGCGCCCTGGACGGCCCTGGAGCTGCTGGGAAGGCTGCGCACCGCGCGCCCCGACGCCGAGGTCGTCGGCATCGAGATCGACCCGGCCCGGGTGGCCGCCGCCCGGCCGTACGCCCGCGAGGGGCTCTCCTTCGCGCACGGCGGATTCGAGGTGCCCCTCCCGGACGGCCGCAGGCCGGCGCTGATCCGGGCGGCGAACGTGCTGCGCCAGTACGACGAGGAGCGCGTCGCCGAGGTGTGGACCCGCCTGCGGTCCCGGCTCGCGCCGGACGGGCTGCTGGTGGAGGGCACCTGTGACGAGATCGGCCGCCGCCACGTGTGGGTGGCGCTCGGCCCCGAGGGCCCGCGCACGGTGACCTTCGCCACCCGGCTCGGCTCGCTGGAGCGCCCCTCCGACCTGGCGGAGCGGCTGCCCAAGGCGCTGATCCACCGCAATGTGCCGGGCGAGCCCGTGCACACGTTCCTCACCGACTTCGACCGCGCGTGGGCGGCCGCCGCGCCCTTCGCCTCCCTGGGCGCACGGCAGCGCTGGATCCGCACGGTGCGCAGCCTGGCGGGCCCGGGCGGCTGGCCCGTCACCGACACCCCGTCCCGCTGGCGCCAGGGCGAGGTGACCGTCCGCTGGGAGGCCCTGGCCCCGGCACCGGACTGATCCCCGCGGCTCGGTCGCCACGCCGCCCGGACGATGCGCGGGGCGCGTGTCGGATCCGTACACGACGACGCAGGCGCCCCGCCGCACCGGGCCGATCCCGCCCGCCGACGGCAGCCGTCGGCACCCCTCCACGGCCGCCGAACACGTCCCGGGCCGGGCCGACATGGCGCCGGAGGGCGGTGCACCGGCCCACGGCTCTGGCCGATTCGCGTCTTCCGTGGCACCATCCACAGCCATGTGACGGACCGTCAGATGTGTGCTGCGGAGGTGCCCGCATGAAGCGTACGGCCTGCCTGGCCTGTGCCGCGCTGCTGCTCCTCGCCGCCCCCGTGCAGGTCGCGCACGCCGATCCGCCCCGCCCGCCCCGCACGCTCCAGGACGTACGGGCCGAGGTCGGCACCCTCTACCGGCAGGCCGAACGCGCTACCGACACCTACAACGCCGCGCACGAACGGGTCCTCGCCCAGCAGAAGGAGATCGTCGCGCTCGCCCGCGTCATCGACCGGGAGCAGATCCGGCTGCGCACCCTGACCGCCCGGGCAGGCGCGCTCGCCCGCGCCCAGTACCGCGGCGGCGGCATCGGCCCCGGGCTCGACCTGCTGCTCAGCGACGACCCGGACGCCTTCCTGGACGGGCTCGCCCTCGCCGACCGGGGCGCCCAGGCCGCCGGCACCACGATCGAGCAGTTGCGCACCACCACGGCGGAGCTGGGCGCCTACGCCCGCTCCGCCACCGCCGCCTGGGAGCGCCTCGTGGCCGACCAGAAGGAGGCGGCCGACGCCGAGCGGGAGGTCACCGCGCGTCTGACCCGGGCGAAACGCCTGCTCGCCGGCCTGGAGGCCCGGGAGCGGGCACGGCTGGAACGGCTGGAGGACGAGGCCGCCTACCGTTCCCAGGTGGCCTGGCTGCGCACCGACGCCGCCACCCACCTGCGCCGCAACGCCGCCGGCGCCACACGGCAGGGCGCCGCGGCGGTCGCCTTCGCCGCGGCGCAGATCGGCAAGCCGTACGAATGGGGGGCGGACGGCCCGGCCGCGTACGACTGCTCCGCGCTGACCCGGGCCGCCTGGCGCGCCGCGGGGGTCGGCATCCCGCGCACCTCGCAGGAGCAGTGGCGGCTCCTGCCGCACGTCCCCATGGCGGCGATGCGCCCGGGCGACCTGGTCGTCTACTTCGACGACGCCAGCCATGTCGGCATCTACGTGGGCGACGGCGCCATCGTCCACGCGCCGCGCCCCGGGCGGCGGATCACGATGGCGGGGGCCGGGTCGATGCCCGTCCTCGGCGTCGTGCGCCCCGGATGACCGCACGCGGCCGTGCCGGGCGGCTGCGTGGGGCCGCCGCGCTGTGACCTGCGTCCTGTGACCCCGGCCGCGTGACCCGTACCACCCCGTCTCCGAGCAAACGTGACGTTGGTCATGCCCGCTTCGTCCCTCCGCGGTCGAAATCCGCAGCTCAGAACCGCATATGACACGGGCGGTTTACCAACAGGGCCTCCCCCGCCGCCGGGCGCTACCGCTATGGTCGCCCTTCAGTGTTCTCGGAGCTGAGCAACCGATCCGACCGATCCGACCGCTCCGGGACGTTGCCCTCGGGGGGAGGGAAGGAATTGTCCGATGTCGCCGATGTCCGCGACCGAGCGGCGCACCGACCAGTACGCCGTCGTGCCGGGGCCGCGCCAGGAAACCACCCTGGTCGACGGCCGGACCTCCCCTGCCCTGACCCTGCTCGTCATCGGTGAGGACCCGGTCGGTGCCTTCACCGTCCCCGACCTGCTGGACGTCTCCGGCACACGGGTCCGCATCCGCCGCGCCCGCAACCTGACCGAGGCCGAGCGGCTGCTCAGGGACGACGTCAACTGCATCCTGCTGGAGCTGTCCGCCCCCGCCGCCGAGGGCGTCTCCGACGGGCTGGACAGCCTGCGGCAGCTGCTGCGCCTCGCCCCGCGCACCGCCGTGCTGGTGCTGACCGCCGGCACGGACACCGACGCCGAGCGCGCCGCCGAGGCCGTCCGCGTCGGCGCCCAGGACCACCTGACCCCGGCCGACCTGGACCCGTCCCACCTGACCCGGGCCATCCGCTACGCCGTGGAGCGCAAGCGCGCCGACGTCGCGCAGCGCCAGCTGACCGAGACCCGGCTGCTCGCCCAGGAGAACTCGCGGCTGGAACGCGGGCTGCTCCCCACGCCGCTGCTCCACGACGCCGACCTGCGCTTCGCCGCCCGCTACCGGCCCGGCCGCAGCCGGGCCCTGCTCGGCGGCGACTTCTACGACACCGTCCGCACCCCGGACGGCACCGTGCACGCGATGATCGGCGACGTCTGCGGCCACGGCCCGGACGAGGCCGCCCTCGGCGTCGAGCTGCGCATCGCCTGGCGCGCGCTGACCCTGGCCGGACTGTGCGGGGCCGCCCTGCTGGGCACCCTGCAGGAGGTCCTGGAGCACGAGCGGTCCCACGACGAGATCTTCGCGACCCTCTGCCAGGTCGACATCAGCCCGGACGGCCGCGCCGCCGACCTCTGGCTGGCCGGTCACCCGGCGCCGCTGGTGTCGCTGTCCGGGATGGCACCGCAGCTGCTGCCGTACGAGCACGGCGGCCCGGCGCTCGGGCTGCTGCCCCAGAGGGACTGCTGGGAGGGCGCGCGCTTCGAGCTGGGCGAGGCGTGGAGCCTGATGCTCTACACCGACGGGCTCATCGAGGGCCGGATCGGCCTGGGCGCGCAGCGGCTGGGCCAGGACGGCATGGTCGAGCTGGTCGGGCGGCAGCTGTCCGCCGGACTCGCCGGCGAGGAGCTGCTGGACGCGGCGATGATGGAGGTACGGGAGCTCAACGGCGGGGAGCTGACGGACGACGTCGCCCTCATGCTCCTGGAGTCGGGCGCCTGATCCGAGGGCCCGGCCGGTCCGCCGGCCGGGGGGAACTCCGCCTCAGCGGTTGAAGGGGCCGTACGGGCCGTCGCTGCTGCTGCCGCCGCCGCGCCGTCGCGGACCGGACACCTGCTTGAGGGCGGGACGCACGTCCACCGTGTAGACGATCACCGCGATCAGGCCGATGACCGGCAGGAACGACATGATCGGCAGGATCGCGATCAGCGCCGCCGCCACGGCGAGGATGATCAGCCAGAAGGGCTTGGTCTTCTTGTCCGCCGCCCGGTAGGCGTCCTCACGCCGGATGGCCGCGTCGACCAGCGCGAAGAGCGCGAAGACCAGCAGGGCGATGGAGATCCAGCCCAGCAAGTTGTAGAAGCCCTGCACCAGCATTGCCGTCCACCTCCGTCATCGGCTCCCACCGTACCGGCACAACGAGCCGGGCACGCCACGCGTGCCCGGCCCGTGATGTTCCGGCCGCTCAGGAAGCGGGCTTGCCCGGCGTCGCGGGCTTCTTGGCCGCGGGGGCCTTCTTGACCGGGGCCTTCTTCGCCTGGCCGTCCTGCACCGGGGCCGGGGCGGGGGCGGGGGCCGGGGAAGGAGCCGGGGCGGGCTTGATGTCCGCGACCGGCGCCTGCCGCGCGGCCGGGACGGGCTCGGGCTCGATCGCGACCGCGATGTCCTCGACCTGGTCGGCGGCCTCGCCGCGCCAGGTCGCGACCGCGTCCTTGCCGCGCTCGGCCAGGCCGTCGTAGGCCTCCTTGGCACGGACCGCGTACTCGGCGGCACGGCCCACCTGCTGCAGCGCGAAGTCCTGTGCGGAGTCACGCAGCTTGCGCAGGTCGCCGTCGATGGTGCCCAGGAGCTCGTTGACCTTGGCCTGCGCCTTGGTCTGGGCGTCCTTGGCCTGCGCGGTCACCTTCTCCTGCACGGCCTTGGGGTCGGTGCCGCGGATCTTCTCGATCCGCTCGGGGGCCTCGGCGCGGATCTTCTCGATCAGCGGCGGGACCTCCTTGAGCTTCTCGGCCGCGAGGTCCGCGGTCCCGGCCAGCGCGTACAGCGGGGTCGGGTCCTTGAGGGTCTTGACGATGTCTTCGGTGATCGCCATGAGGGTTTCTCCCGTTTGAGGATGGTGGCGTGTACGTCTGTTCAGTCGCCCGTTCCGCGCGACCGGGCGCAGCCGGTCACCCGGCGGCCGCGGCGTCGTCGCCGCTGCCCGGTCCGGCCGGTCCGGACGCGTTCGGCTTCAGCACGGCGACAGCCTTCTTCGCCGCCTTCTTCGCCACGTGCTCGCGCGGCGCGGCGGGCTGCTCGTCAAGAGCTTCCTCCACTGCGGCGTTCTCCTTGCGGAACGACTCGTAGATCTGCAGGAGGACTTGCTTCTGCTTCTCGTTGATCGCCGTGTCGGCCAGGATGGCGGTCCGCACCTCCATCCCCTCGCCCTGGTCCCGCTCGTCGAGGATCCCTGCCTGCACGTACAGGGTCTCGGCGGAGATGCGCAGCGCCCTGGCGAGCTGCTGCAGGATCTCGGCACTGGGCTTGCGCAGCCCGCGCTCGATCTGGCTGAGGTAGGGGTTGGACACCCCCGCGGCGTCGGCGAGCTGACGCAGGGACAACTGCGCGTTGCGCCGCTGCTCCCGCAGGTACTCACCGAGGGTGCCGACGTTCAGTGAAGCCATGCCTCCGAGGATGCCGCGCGGTGCTAACTTTTGCAAGCAAGATGCTTGCAAAAGTCTCGTTAAGGGGATGTGACATCCCCCGCACGGCCCAGCCGGCCGCGGCGAACCCACGGCGCCGCCCCGGCCCGCTGTCGGCCCCGGCCCGCATAATGCCGCCGTGGACCTGCGCGCCGAACTGCTCCCGCCGCCCGTCAACCCGGAACGACTGGCGGAGGTCGCCCGTGAGATCGAGCGGATCGAGGACCTGGCCGGCTCCGGCGAACCGACGGAGGAGGCCGTGGCCGCCTTCAACGAGCGCACGGGCCACGACTACCTGCTGTCCGACTTCGTCCGGTACGACGTGTCGCGCGACCTGGAAGGGTTCGCCCGGGAGGCCGCCCGGCCCGCCCGGCCGCGGGTGGCGGACATCACGCGTGAGGAACTCGTCGAGATCGTCCGCCGTGTCGATGCCGACCCGGCCGGCGAGGACACCGACTACTACCTGCGGCTCTTCGACTGCAACACCCCGCACCCCCGGGCCTGCGACCTGCTCTTCCACCCCCCGGCCGGCCTCGAGGACGCCCCGCCCGAACGGATCGTCGACGCCGCGCTCGCCTACCGGCCGATCGCCCTGTGAACCGCGCCCGGGTGGCCGGTTGACCTTGACCTTGGGGCAGGCCACAGCATCGAAGCGGCCGGGCGGCTTGCCCGGCCCGAGGGAGGGAGCCCGCCATGGACTCGCTGACGATCGGGGCGTTCGCGAAGGCGTCCCGGCTGTCGCCGAAGGCGCTGCGGCTGTACGACGAGCTGGGGCTGCTGACGCCCGCGCGGGTCGATCCGCTGACCGGCTACCGCCACTACGCCCCCGCCCAACTGGAGCGCGCCCGGCTCGTGGCCTGGCTGCGGCGGCTGGGGATGCCGCTGGCCCGCATACGTGAGGTGTGCGCGCTGGACGCGCCCGCCGCCGCGCGGGAGATCCGGGCGTACTGGGCGCAGGCCGAGGCCGCGCACGGCGCGCGGCGGGACCTGGCCGCCTTCCTCGTCGATCACCTGTCCCGGAAGGACTCCGTCGTGAACGACGCGAACGACTCCAACCACGCGAACCGCTCCCTGGAACTGCGCTACGCCGCCCTTTCCGACGCCGGCCTGGTCCGGCCCGGCAACCAGGACACCGCCTACGCCGGCGCCCGGCTGCTGGCGGTGGCCGACGGCTTCGGAGACGAGGGGGCGCCGGCGGGCGCCGCCGCCGTCGACGCGCTGAAGGAGCTCGACGCCGCTGCCGCCCCCGGCGGTCTGCTGGACCTGCTGCAGGACGCCCTGGACCGGGCCGACGAGACCGTACGCGGCTTCGCGGACTCGGGCACCACGCTCACCGCGCTGCTGTGGTCCGGGGAGCGGCTGGCCCTCGTCCACATCGGGGACTCCCGGGCGTACCTGCTGCGCGACGGCGAACTGTTCCGGATCACGCACGACCACACGATGGTGCAGTCGATGGTGGACGAGGGCCGGCTGACCGAGGCCGAAGCCGCCTCGCACCCCCAGCGGTCGCTGCTCGTACGGGCCTTGGGTTCCGGCACCCGTCCCGCCGGGCGCCTGCCCGACCTGCGGCTGCACGACCCGCGTCCCGGCGACCGCTACCTGCTGTGCACGGACGGCCTGTCCACCGTCGTCCCGGACGACGAGCTGCGCCGGGTGCTCGCCTCCGGCGCCGGGCCCGGGGAGACGGTGCGCACGCTGGTCGGGCTGGCCAACGCCGCCGGCGGTCCGGACAACGTCAGTTGCGCGGTCGCCGATGTACAGGAGAGGTCCGCGGCGGCATAGTCCTCGCCCATGAGCGAGGAATGGTTTCTGCAGACACGCCACGGGGTGCGGTTCGAGTGGGGACCGGAAGGCGCCCGGCGGATCGGGGCGCACGTGGCGTGCCTCGTCGTCGTCGACGTCCTGTCCTTCACCACCGCGGTGACGGTGGCCGTCGAGGCGGGCACCGCGGTGCACCCGTACGCCTGGCGCGACGCGACGGCGGCCGCGTACGCGCGGCGGGTCGGGGCGCGGCTGGCCGTGGGGCGGCGGGAGGTCAGCGAACGCTCGCCGTGGTCGCTGTCCCCCGCCGCCCTGCGCCGTGCGCCGTACACCCCGCGGCTGGTGCTGCCCTCGCCCAACGGATCGACAATCGCCGCGGCGGCCGGGGAGGCGGCGACCGTCGTCGCCGCCTGCCTGCGCAACGCGACCGCCGTCGGCGCGTGGCTCGCCCGGCACGGCTACGGCGTCCGGGACCGCCCCGTCGCGGTGATCGCCGCGGGCGAGCGCTGGCCCGACGGGACCCTGCGGCCCGCACTGGAGGACCTGCTCGGCGCCGGTGCGGTCGTCACCGCGCTGCGGGGGCACGCCCCCGCCGTGACGCTCTCCCCCGAGGCGCGCGCCGCGGCGGCCGCCTTCACCGGGGCGCCCGACCCCGCCGGCACCGTCGCGGCCTGCGCCTCAGGGCGCGAGCTCAGCGGCGGCGGTTTCCCGGAGGACGTCGCGATCGCCACCGAGTTCGACGCCGCCACCGTCGTCCCGGTCCTCTCCGAGGGAGCCTTCTCCTCGCGGCCCATCGCGGACCGGAACTGACCGCATCGGTGCGTAACGTCGAAGACATCGGAGGACGCCGGAACACCGGCGCCCACGACCGAGGCCGATGGCCAAAGGGAGCGCGCGATGCCGACGGTGGTACGGAACGAGACGGGTGAGCGGGACGCGCTGCTGGCGTACCTGGAGGCGCAGCGCGGCGGGATGCGCCGCGCGGTGCTCGGGCTCACCGACGAGCAGGCCTCCTCCCAGCCGAGCGTCAGCGAGATGAGCCTCGCCGGGCTGGTCAAGCACGTCGCCAGGACCGAGGAGTCCTGGGTGCAGGGCCTGCTGCTGGGCCACGAGGACAAGAAGGGCACCGAGGCGGACTACCTCGACGGCTTCCGGCTACTGGAGGGCGAGACCCTCGCCGGCTGGCTGGAGGAGTACGCGCGGATCGGCCGGGAGACCGAGGAGGCCGTCCTGGCGCTGCCCGACCTGGACGTCGTGGTGCCGCTGCCGGACGCGCCCTGGAACCCGCCGGGCATGAAGGTCAGCGCCCGATGGATCCTGCTCCACCTGATCGAGGAGACCGCCCGGCACGCCGGGCACGCGGACGTCATCCGCGAGTCCCTGGACGGCCGGACGGCCTTCGAGCTGGTCGCCGAGGCGGCTCAGCAGGGCAAGCCCACGGGCTGACCGGTCACGCCACCGTGGCCACCGGTTCCTGCAGCTCCGTCACCCATGTGTCGGGATGCCCTTCGCACTCCAGGTACAGCTCGCGGGGGTAGCCGAGGGACCGGTGGCCCTGGGCGTCGATCCCCCGCGCCAGGGCCTGGGCGCTGCGCAGGACGTCGTCCATGGAGCCGCGGTGCACGATCGTCGCCGCGCTCTCCAGCTCCGGCAGGTCGACGACCGCGAAGTCGTACCCGCCGTCCGGATCGGCCGCGACCTGCAGCCCGGCGTGGACGAGGATCGCGCCCTCCCCCTCCGGGGCGTCCTCGTAGTACGCGACCCCCGGCCCCACCGGCCGCACGCCCGCCGCGTCCAGCCGCCGGCACAGCTCCTCGTACAGCGGCTGGATGACGGGCCCGATCTGCGCCGGCTCGAACCCCGCCGCGGTCGCCGTCAGCTCCGCGAGCCGCACCGCGGGCACCCTCTTGATCACCACGTCGTCGGTGGACATCCGTCCCTCGCTCTCGATCGTGCGGAGCCTCGCCTCGACGCCCGCCAGCCGCGCCGCGTCCGCGGCCATCGCCGCCGCGAGCTCTGCGCGGCGCAGCCGCAGCATGCCGCGCAGCTGCTCCGCGCTCACCTCCTCGTCGAGGATCGACCGCACCTGTTCGAGCGTGAAGCCGAGGTCCTTGAGGGCGATGATGCGGTTGAGCCGGGCGAGCTGCCCGGCGGCGTAGCTGCGGTAGCCGGTGGCGGGGTCGACACGGTCGGGGCGCAGCAGTCCTACGGCGTCGTAGTGACGCAGCATGCGGACCGACACGCGGCCGTGCCTGGCGAAGTCTCCGATTCCGAACATGACGTCTCCGAGTCCAGCGCCTCACACGGTGTGAGGGTCAAGCGGGACGGCGGATGCCCCGGCGCGGTCGGCGCCGGGGCATCCAGGGGGGCGAACGGGGTCAGCCGCGCAGCTCGGCGGCGACCAGCTCCGCGATCTGGACGGCGTTGAGAGCGGCGCCCTTGCGCAGGTTGTCGTTGGAGAGGAAGAGCGCGAGGCCGTGCTCGACGGTCTCGTCCACCCGGATCCGGCCGACGTAGGAGGGGTCCTTGCCCGCGGCCTGCTGCGGGGTGGGGATCTCCGACAGCTCCACGCCCGGGGCCGCGCCCAGCAGCTCGTACGCGCGCGCCACGCTGACCGGACGCTCGAAACGTGCGTTGACCTGCAGCGAGTGCCCGGAGAACACGGGCACGCGGACGCAGGTGCCGGACACCTTCAGCTCCGGGATGCCCAGGATCTTGCGGGACTCGTTGCGGAGCTTCTGCTCCTCGTCGGTCTCGAAGCGGCCGTCGTCGACGATCTTGCCGGCCAGCGGGACGACGTTGAACGCGATGGGCCGCTGGTAGACCGCGGGCTCGGGGAACTCCACGGCCTCGCCGTCGAAGGTCAGCTCGGTCGCCCGGTCGGCGACCTTGCGCACCTGGCCGTCGAGCTCGGCGACACCGGCCAGACCGGAGCCGGAGACCGCCTGGTAGGTGGTGGCGACGAGCGCGGTCAGCCCCGCCTCCTCGTGCAGCGGGCGCAGCACGGGCATGGCGGCCATGGTGGTGCAGTTCGGGTTGGCGATGATGCCCTTGGGCCGGTCGGCGATCGCCTGCGGGTTGACCTCGGCGACGACCAGCGGGACCTCGGGGTCCATCCGCCAGGCGGAGGAGTTGTCGATCACGACCGCGCCCGCGGCGGCGACCTTGGGGGCCAGCGCCTTGGAGGTGGCGCCGCCCGCGGAGAACAGCACGATGTCGAGACCCGAGTAGTCCGCGGTGGCCGCGTCCTCGACCGTGACCTCGCCGTCCTTCCACGGCACGGCACGTCCCGCCGAACGGGCCGACGCGAACAGCCGCAGCCGCTCCACCGGGAAGTCGCGCTCGGCCAGCACCTTGCGCATGACACCGCCGACCTGGCCGGTGGCTCCGACGATTCCGATCCTCATCCGGTCTCTCCGATCAGTGCGTACGTACGGTCCCGAGTATCCCCCGACGCGGCGAGTGCCCGGAGTGCCGTCTCGAGCGACGGTCGCCCGGCGGGCAGCAGCGGCAGCCGCACGTCGGGGGTCGGGATGCGTCCCTGGGCGTGCAGCACCGCCTTGATCACCGTGGGGTTCGGCTCGGCGAAGCAGGCGGCGGCGAGCCTCGCGAGCGCATGCCCGCGCTCCGCGTCGTGGAAACGGGCCTCCTCCACCCACCGCTCGGTGGCCAGGTGCGCGGACGCCGCGATCGCCCCCCGCGCGCCCAGGGCGAGCAGCGCCGGCGCGAACACGTCGTCCCCGGCGTACAGCGGCACCTCCCCCACCAGCAGCACGGTGTCCTGGTCGATGCCGCCGACGGCGTGCTTGAAGCCCGCGACCCCGTCGATCGCGGCGACCCTGCGCACCGTGTCCGCGGTGAGGGCGAGCCCGGTGCGGTAGGGGATGTTGTAGACGACCAGCGGCACCGCGGATGCCCGCGCCAGGGCCTCGAAGTGCGCGACGACCCCTTCCTGCGAAGGCCTGACGTACGACGGCACGGACACGAGCGCGGCGTCCGCGTCCAGCCCCGCGAGTTCCGCCGCGGCCCTGCGCGTGTCCGTCCCCCCGGCGCCCACGGTGTACCGCAGCCCCCGCTCGCGGCACACCCGCCCCACGGTCTCCCGGACGACCGCCTTCTCGGCCTCGTCCAGCATCGCCGCCTCGGCCGTCGTCCCCAGCGCCACCAGCCCGGCGACACCCCCGTCGGCCACCTCGTGCGCCAGCCGCCCCAGCGCGCCGGCGTCCACGCGGCCGGCCTCGTCGAAGGGCGTGATGAGCGGTACGTGAATACCCATGCCATCGAGCGTGGGCCCACGGCACCCTCAAGGTCCAGTTAATAGTCCTTCATCCCACCGGTAAGCAGCACTGCACGGAGCCGCATCCCCTACCCTCAGGCCCCATGAGAGACGACCGGTACGAGATCTCCGCCGACCCCGCCCGCATAGACGCCGCCCTGGTCCACCACTGGCTCTCCACCGACGCCTACTGGGCCCTCGGCCGCCCCCGCGCCGTCCAGGACGCCGCGATCGCCGCCTCCCTCAACTTCGGCGCGTACGACAAGGAGACCGGCACCCAGGTCGCCTGCGCCCGCGTCGTCACCGACCACGCCACCTTCGCCTGGCTCTGCGACGTCTACGTGACCCCCGCCGCCCGCGGCCACGGCCTCGCCACGGCCCTGGCGACCGCTGCCCGCGACCACCTGGAGGGCCTGGGCGTGCGGCGCGTGCTCCTCGCGACGCACGACGCCCACGGGGTGTACACGAAGGTGGGGTTCCAGCCGCTGGAGGTGCCGGGGCACTGGATGTCACTGGTGATGTGAGCCAGGCACCGAGGTCGTGGGCGTCAGACCGATTCGGCGATGGTGTTCCACAGGGAGTCGAACCACTGCTGGCACTCGGCCCGTTGCTCGGGCCCCTGGGGGTACAGCCGCGCCCCCAGGCCCAGGACGTCGTAGATCTGGGCGGTCTCGCCGTCCGGGAGGTCCACGGTGTTCGCCTCGACCTTGTAGAAGCCCATGAGCCCCTGATGCCCATTGAGCAGGTAATACTTGGCCACCGGCGTGATGGGGAGAGTCCGGACGTCGACGGCCACGTCGATCCCCCGTCTGCCCAGGTCCTCCAGCAGGTTGCGCAGGGCGAACGCGTGGCGCTCGATCAACTCGGACAGCCGGTCAAGCGGCCGGGCGTCCTCCGGCTCCCCCACGATCCGGGGGATCGCCAAGTGCGCTCCGGGGCGGGCGAGCAGGAACCGGACCCGGATCGACGACGGCCGGAGCTCCCCCCTGAGGATCCGGCGCGCCTGCGGCACGAGGGCCGCGTTGAGCGACTCGGCGGTCAGGCAGTACGCGTCGATCGTGATGTGCTCCGCCTCGAACGCGTCCGCGATGGCATCGTCCAGTTCGATGCTGCCGGCCTCCGCCGCCTGCCGGTCGCCGTGTGTCTCGCCGACGCCGTCGCGCCAGTCCCGGACGAAGACCCCAACGCCCTGGATCGTCTCCAGGTAGCCCCGGCTCACAAGCTCCTTGAGCGCCCTCTGGAGCGTGGCACGGGAGACAGCGAAGCGGGCCACCAGCTCCGCATGCGTGGGTAGTTGCGAGCCCGCCGCTATGTCGCCGCTCTCGATCTCATGACGCAACGCATCGGCCACACGCTCGTACTCGCGCCTGGACCCACCGGCAGTCGGGTCGTTGCTCACCCTCAGACTGTAGCGCCGCGCTTCAGCCCGATTGGCCCGTTCTGCTCCTCAGGTACCGCGGGTTCAAAGGACGGAATCATGTCGAGCCGAGGCTCCGAGCCCACCCCGCCTGCCGTCGTCACGTCATCCACCTTCCGGGCCCGGGCTCCGTACTCCTCCAGCCAGTGGAGGAGTTCCTTCTCGATCCGCTCGGGAGTGGCAACCGTCCGCAGCCCCACGTGGCGTAGGCCCGTGCCGTCCTCTCCGCGCCGGGCACGGGTGAGCGCCGCAGCGATGGATGCCACGGCATGCGTCACCACCTCACGCTGTCCCGGCCCGTCCTCGGGGGCCCAACTGGCCGCCATCGCCCCGCGCATCACATCCGTATAGACGGACTGGACTCGCTTGTACGCGAGGTAACGGGGAAGATCACCCTCCACCGCGTCCGACGCCCCCGGCAAACTCTTCCCCACAACCTTTCGCCAGCCCCGGACCATCTGCCGTGCCTGCCGGCGGGGGTAGCGCATCAGGTGAAGGTGCGTGGCGAGGTCGTAGAGCGGGTCACCGATGCGGGCGAGCTCCCAGTCGATCGTCCACAGTTCCCGGTCGCCGTCGACCACGAGGTTTTCGCGGTGCAGGTCACCGTGCAGGAGGGCGAACGGGCGCCTGGTGAGGTTTCCCAATGCGTCGGGGAGTGTTTCCAAGAGGCCATCGGGGATCGCCAGTGCATCAAAAAGCGGATCGAGTACCGTCCTTCTCTTGTCAAACACCCCGCGAGTGTGGCCGATCAGGTTTCCCAGGAAACTCGTGCTGTCGTTACCGTTGAAAGGGAGATGCCCCGGCTCGTTCCCGCAGACGCGATCCGCGCGGACACGCGACGCGTCGACCGACACCAAGGAACCGAAGAATTGGATCAATCTTCTTCTGTAGCGCCGGGGAACCGACCTTCCGGGAGATGTCAGATCTCCGAGAGTCCGGCCTTCGATGAATTCGACAAAAGTCACTCCGGCGGGAACGTCCACGAGCTCACTCACGTCGACGACCTTGGGAATGCGCGGAATTCGACCGCCCAATTCCAGGACAAGTTGCTCCTCCGACGCGAAGCACCTGTGGTCGTACCAGACGGCGTGTTCCCGGGGTTCGCGCAGCTTCAGCCACCTGAACTTGTCACCGAGCGGCGTGCCGGGGATCAGGCGGACGGCATATGCCTCGTGATGGTGCCCTTTGAGTGGGCCTACCACCTCGGTGGCGATTCGCGACGCGAACTCGTAGGTAGGGCTGGTCACCGGATTCCTCGAGGATCAGAAAAAGGAAGCGTATCCCTCCCTCGACCCGCATGGGGCTGAACTCCACCGCATCTTTATTCATTTTTGAGCCCTCCAACCCCACTGAGCTATGCAAACCGCACGTCGCGCGAGGCGAGACGCCGCATAAATATTCCGCCCCGAGCTAGCCCGAACGATGGAACCCATCGAAATGGGTGAACCGGGACTTCCCGCACGGAACGACTGCGGTCAGTGGGTCTCGCCACTCGCCGAGTGCGTCCGGCATCGCCCATGGACTTCGCCCCACTCCGTCCGGATCTCGTCCAGACGCTCGACGATCGTCCCGGGGAAGACGTGGCGCAGTTCCTGGTTGTCGTCAACGTGAGGGTTCTCGAAACCGAGGAACCGCACGTCCGCGCTGTTCGCGGCCAGCACGTCCGCGGGCGAATCACCGATCAACAGGCAGCGCTCGGGGCGGACCAGTCGAAGGCCCCCGATCGCACGCTCGATGCATGCGGGGTCGGGCTTCAGCAACAGCGGGTGCCCTTCGGCCATGTTCCGCCGGCCGTACACATGCGTGCCGAACAACGGACCCAGACCGCAGTTGGCCAGGCAGGCCCGAACTGCTTCCTCGGAATTGTTCGTGGTTATGGCGACCGGTATTCCATCATCCTTGATGGCTTCCACCAGCGCCTGGGCACCAGTCGTCATCACCGGATCCTCGGCGCACCCCTCCTCCAGCGACGTGAGTTTGCCTTCGAGGTGAGCGACGTCCGCGAAGTCCGGCCACGTGCGTGCCGCCTCGCGGAGGATATCTATGGGGCTGTGCTCCTTTTCGGGACGTACGGTCGGCAGCTTCTTGTCTTTGATGAATTCGTACAATTGCTCCGCGACCCAGTCCGCCCCCTTCGGCGCGAAAAGGTGGCAGAGTGGGCCGTCGAAGTCGAACAGCACTCCCTCGAGGCCGGCCAGCAGGGCCCGGAGGCCGCTTTTCCTCGGCCACTCGCGATCAGAAGTCACCCAGTGAGTTTGAGTGCCCGCAGGGGACTTGACCAGAGGGCCGTGACGACGACACCGCTTCGGCGACTCACGGCAACAAACCCATCACGTCCTGCATCCGCGAAACGACCCACTTGGCATTTGCCTTCGTCATCTCACGTCCCTTGCGTGCACTCTTCGCATAGCCGACAAAATTGACGTCGGCTCGTCGTGAAGCCTCGGCGTCCCGCCAGGAATCCCCCACGAACAGGCAGTGTTCGGGCTTCGCGCCGAGCCGTTTCACCGCTTCTCGCAGCATGAAGGCATCGGGCTTCATGAGCCGGGCATCATCGGGGCGGCCGATGATCGGCCCGTCGAACAACTCCAGCAGGTGCGTCGCGAGGAGGACGTTGCGAATCGCCTCGTATCCGTTGTTGCTGACCACTCCGAGGTGGAGGCCCCGGGCTCGCAGGCCGCGGACGAGGTCCACCGCACCAGGCGTGATCGTCGCGGATGCGGCCGCCACGACCTCCTCCTTCGCCAGGAGGGAGTTCAATTCGGCGCTCACCTCGTGCGCGTTGCGGCCGGGCCCCGTGGCGATCGCCCACAGCAGCCCGTGCGGATCATCCGTGCCGGCCAGTTCGGACGGGAGCAGCGACATGTCGCCGAGCCGGTCCTTGAGCCGCGAGGCGGCGACGGAGGCGGGATGCCCGGCGAAGAGCCGGCAGATCGGGCCATCGAAGTCCAGCAGGACGCATTCGATGCCGACGGATGTCAGGCGGGCTTGGCTAGCCTCGTCCACAGAGAGTCGAACCACTCCTGAGAGAGTTCCACACGTTCCCGTGGCTGCGGGTAAAGCTTGGCCCCGACACCCAGGACGTCATGGATTTTGATGGTCGCATCGTCGACGTTGATGACGTTGTCCGTGACGACGTACATGCCGTCGAGGGCCAGGTCTCCATTGATCAGGTAGAGCTTGTGCAGAGGTGTGACCGGAACCAGGCGTACCTCGACCTTCACCTCGGGTACGGCGCCCTGACCGGCCAGGTTCTCCAGGTTCCTCAGGGCTCGAGTGTGGGCCGCGGACAGATCTGTGAGCCGCGCCATGGGGCGCTCGTCGTCGGGGTCCTCGACGTTGCGCGGAACGGCCAGCCGTACGTCGGTGCGCGGCAGCAGCAGGCGCAGGTGGATCGAGCCCGGCCGGATTTCGCCGCGGATGATCCGTTTGACCTGCGGCACGATGGCCGCGTTGAGCGACTCGGCCGTCAGGCAGTACGCATCGATCGTGACGTGCTCCGCCTCGAAAGCCCCCGCGATGGCGTCGTCCAGTTCCACGCTGCCGGCTTCCACCGTCGCCGTGGCGGTCCCGTTGGCATGGGCAGCAACGGCGGACTTACGCCAGTCGCGCGCGAAGACCCCCTTGCCCTGGGCCGACTCCACGTAGCCCTTGCCCTCGAGCGCCTTGATCGCCTTCTGGACGGTGGCGCGGGAGACGTCGAAGCGATCCACCAGCTCGGCATGCGTGGGGAGTTGTTCACCCGTGGCGATGTCGCCGCCCTCGATTTCGTGCCGCAACGCATCGGCCACACGCTCGTACTCGCGCCTGGGCCCACCGGCAGTGCGGTCGTTGCTCACGTGACCCACACTACAGCTTCACGCCAGGCAAGTGGAGTTGACTGCATGGAGTTTAGTGATCTGCAGTCAGCGGCAACATGACCGTAGAGGAATGCAGTCAACTGGTCCAGCCGCCAGTCAAGTTGGACCAGTTGACGCCATCGGGGGCCGCAGCCTCTCCGTCCCGACGACGCGCCGGGGATGACCGCGGCTGAGAGTGCAGCGCCACGCCGCTTCGCACGCGTCAGCAGCACCACGCTTCCGCTCAGCCACATGCCGACCCACGGGTCAAATCTGCCCCCTCCGCGCTCTCCGCGCGGAGGGATCGATCCCACGCGCCTCGAAGGAGTGAATCGCTATGCCAGCTATCGCTCTGTGTGCCTTCGCGTTCGAGCAGCTCGTCCAGTGGCGGTACGGCGCGGCCGGCGCCTTCGCCGTCGGACTGTTCACGGTGGGCCACAAGGCCCGGAACACGACGTTCACGTGCGTCGGACTCGCGGTGATCGCGCTGCTCCTGGCCCAGTAGGGCCAGGGCGGCAGCGGGCCCGTGCCTTGCGGTCGGCCACCTGGGAAGGGGGTGGTGGGTCATGCTGTGGAGCCATGTGACAACGGCACTGCTGGAGCATTACCTGGCGTGGCAGTACGGGCCGTTGATGGGGCTGGGCGTACTGCTGGTGGGTGCCGGGTTCAAGGCCCGTTCTAGCTATGCGATGTGCGTCGGCGGGGTACTCGTCCTCCTGGTGCTGGTGTCCTACGGACACCACTGACAACGGCTAGAACGTGTCGATCGGCCACGGCCTGCGCGCGGTGCGGAACAGGGCGTCGAGGCGGGCCACGCCGCCCGGACGGGATTCCGCGGCGCCGCCGGTGATGGTCAGGCGGGCCGCGGACTCGTCGCCGAGGTAGAGGGAGGCGAGGGCGGCGGCGGTGAGGGTGACGTCCGGGGCGGCGGAGGGGGCCGCCTCGGCGGTGGCGGTGCCGTCGGCGGCGGCTTCGAGGCGGAAGCGGCCGGCGGCGTGGCCGTCGGGGTCGGCGACGTCGAGGACGACGGAGCCGGGGGCCGCGTAGGTGCGGGCGGACAGTGCGCGGGGGACGTCCAGCAGGCGCAGCCACAGGAAGTCGCTGGTGGAGTGGACGTGGGCGGCGCGCGGGTCACCGAGCAGCAACGGCAGGACGTCGTCAGGGCCGCGGAAACCGGTGCGTACGGTGGCGACCCAGTCGATGGCGAGCAGGTAGCGCCACAGGGCGCGTTCGGCCTCGGGGGTGGCGGCGAGCAACTCCCGCACGGTGAGCGGGACCTTCGGGAACATCCCGTGCCAGGTGTCCTCGGCCGTGTACGCGGCCAGGCCGTCGACGCGCCCGGAGGCGTCGCGGTAGAGGACGAAGATCGGTTCCTTCCAAGGGAAGGCAGGGTTGACCACCGTCCCCGTGGCGTACTCCCAGAAGCGCTCGGTGCGGTTGATCGCGCCGGGATGGCGCAGTCGCACCCGGTCGTGCAGCTGGGGGCCGAGCTTGAGGACCTCGGACGGGTCCGCCAGGTCGATGCGGCCGCTGTCGGACGGCGCTCCCTGGGGGCGGCCCGCACGGGCGGTGTCGACCTCCCACTCGGTGACCCCCGCGGCGGGGCCGAAGCCGAAGCGGCCGTAGATCCGGTACTCGGCGGCGACGAGGATCGCGACCGGCTCGCCGCGGCGCACGGAGGCGTCGAGTTCCGCGGCCATCATGCGGGAGGCGAGGCCGCGGCGGCGGTGCGTGGCGGTGACGGAGACGTTGGTGATCGCCGAGGCGGGCAGCACCGCGCCGCCGGGCACGGTGAGTTCACGGGGCATGCTGCGGAAGGTGGCCACGCAGCGGCCCTCGTCGAACGCGCCCTGGGTGCGGTCCAGGTCCGTCTGGGAGCGGCGGAGGGCGATCTCCTCCTCGGTCACCGACGGCGGCCGGTGGAAGCCGGTGTTGACGGCGCGCAGCCAGCCGGGGAAGTCGGACTCGCCGATCGTACGGACCTCAAGGCTCATGCCCCGCACGGTAGGCGGACCCGCGGCCCGGTCGCATCCCGTTTTCGCCGCGTCGCCGTCAGTCCCCCGCCAGCAGGTCCTCGACCCGGGCCTCGCCCTCGCGGTAGCGGCGGGCGATCTCGGTGCTGCAGCCGTCGACCGTCCGCTGCAGGGACTGCCGGCAGCGGGAGACCTGCTGCTCGTGCCGGACCAGCCGGCCCATCGCGTCGTGGAGTTCCTGGTCGGTGCGGGCCTCGAGGTCGGAGAGCTGGACCTCGGCGAGCATCTCCTCGGCGAGCTGCCGGTAGCGCTCGCTGTGCGGGGTGCCCAGGGTGACGTGGCGGGCGGAGGTGCGGTGCCGGGACGGGGTGTCGGTGAGGATCTCGGAGAGCCGGTCGAGCACGGGGGCGTCCGGGGCGGTGCGCCGGGCGAGTTCGGCGCGGAGGATGTCGATCCGGCCCTGGAGGAGCCGCCGCAGGTAGGAGAGGTCGGCCTCCTCCAGCTGGGCCTCGCGGCGCGCGGTGCGCAGCCCTTCGAGGGTGAGGTCGGCGAAGTCGGGCTGGGGGGTACCGGCGGTGAGGGGGGAGCGCGGGCCCGGTGCCTTGAGCATGCGATCGCCTTCCGCCGTGCCGGTCGTGATGCTGTGCTTCATCGCTGTCCGTCCCCTCGTCCCCCACGTCGGGCAGATCTCGATCGTGCCACCGAGTAACTGCGTCGCGCAGGCACCTGCACCCGAACGGCGGCTCCGGACAGTTGTGCGTGAGTCCAAGCGGGCGTACGGCCCGGGTGCCGCGCGCCCCCACCGACCCGGGACAATGGCGACATGCGTGCGGTGGCCCAGCGGGTGAGCGAAGCGAGTGTCGTGGTGGACGGCGAGACGGTCGGCGAGATCGTCGGTCCCGGCCTGTGCGTGCTGGTGGGGGTGACGCACGACGACACCGCGGAGAAGGCGGCCCAGCTGGCGCGGAAGCTGTGGGGGCTGCGCATCCTGCCCGGGGAGAAGTCCTGCTCGGACATCGCCGCGCCGCTGCTCGTGATCTCCCAGTTCACCCTCTACGGTGACGCCCGCAAGGGGCGCCGCCCCACCTGGAACGCGGCGGCGCCCGGGCCGGTCGCCGAGCCGCTGGTGGACGAAGTGGTGGCACACCTGCGGGCGCTGGGTGCGCACGTGGAGACGGGCCGCTTCGGAGCGGAGATGAAGGTCTCGCTCACGAACGACGGCCCGTTCACGGTCGTGCTGGAGATGTGAGGCGCGTCCCTCAGGGCTCGACGACCGTCTCCTGGTTCGCCGCCGTCCCGTCCGCGAGCAGCACCGCGTCCACCGGGGTGTTGCGCTTGATCACGGCGAGGGCGATCGGGCCGAGTTCCCAGTGCCGGGCGGAGGAGGTGACGGTGCCGACCGGGCGGCCGTCCGGTCCGTCCGCGGCGAGCCGTACGGGCGCGCCGTGGCCGGGCAGCTTGACCTCGCTGCCGTCCAGGTGGAGGAAGACCAGGCGGCGCGGCGGCCGGCCGAGGTTGTGCACCCGGGCGACGGTCTCCTGGCCGCGGTAGCAGCCCTTGTCCAGGTGGACGGCGGTGTCCAGCCAGCCCAGCTCGTGCGGGATGGTGCGGTGGTCGGTCTCCAGACCGAGCCGCGGCCGGTGCCCTTCGATCCGCAGGGCCTCCAGGGCCAGCACGCCGACGGGGGTGCCGACCTGCCGGGCGAAGGCCTCCAGTTCGCCGCGCGGCACGAACACGTCGCGGCCGTAGGGGACCTCGCGCACCGGCCAGTCCCCGGGGACGGCGGCGATGCTGCCCGCCGGCAGGTGCACGACGGCGTATTCGCCGGTCCGGTCCGAGACGTCGACCTGGTAGAAGAACTTCATGCTCTCCAGATACGCGATCAGCTCGGCCTGCGTGCCGGGCTCGACGTGCATCCAGGTGGCCGTGCCGTCGTCGACGAGGTAGAGGGCGTGCTCGATGTGGCCGTGGGCGGAGAGGACCAGCGCCTCGGTGGCCCGGCCGGGCGGGAGGTCGCTGACGTGCTGGGTGAGCAGCAGGTGGAGCCACGCGAGGCGGTCCTGGCCGGTGACGGCGACGACGCCACGGTGGGAGAGGTCGACGAATCCGTTGCCGTCCGCCAGGGCGCGCTGCTCGCGGAAGAGGTCTCCGTAGTGCGCGGCGACTCCCTCGTCGGGGCCTTCCGCGGGAACGGCGCCGGGGAGCGACAGCAGGGGACTGGTCGTTGTTTGTCGCTGCATGCCCACCAGCCTACGTCCGGTTACTTGAACCCTCAGGCGTTCGGGGCCTCCCCGCGCAGTCCGCGCACCGGCCGAAGATCGCGAAGTGCTTCATGTCGGTCTCGAAGCCGTACGTCTCGCGCAGCCGCGCGGTCAGCGGCTCGGCGACGGACACGTCGGCCTCGATGACCGACTCGCAGTCCCGGCAGACCAGGTGCATGTGGTGGTGCCGGTCGGCGAGGTGGTAGGTGGGAGCGCCGTGCCCGAGGTGGGCGTGGCTGACCAGGCCCAGTTCCTCCAGGAGCTCCAGGGTGCGGTAGACCGTGGAGATGTTGACGCCCGAGGCGGTCCTGCGCACCTCGGTCAGGATGTCGTCCGGCGTCGCGTGCTCCAGCGTGTCGACCGCCTCCAGGACAAGCTGCCGCTGCGGCGTCAGCCGGTAGCCGCGCTGCCTCAGGTCGCTCTTCCAGTCCGTGGTGACCACGAGGACAGTCTAGGCAAGGGAAAGGGGGATCACGGAGTCGTGATCCCCCTCGGGGGTCGCGCGGGGCCCGCGGGGCGGCTCAGCGGAAGAAGGCGATGCCGTCGTCCGGGAGGTCCTTGAGGTCCTTCGCCCACTCGCTGGGGTTGACGACCTTCTTCAGGTGCGCCGACATGTAGGGGCGCAGCGGCACCTCGGGGGTGGCCTTCTCGCCCACCCACATCAGGTCGCTCTTGACGTAGCCGTACAGGCGCTTGCCGCCGCTGTACGGGGGCGCGTCGCCGAGCCGGGCCACGGCGTCGGTGACCAGGTCGATCTGCGGCTTGCCCTCGGCGAGCTCGCCGTACCAGATCTCGATCACGCCGTCGTCGCGGGTCATGGTGATCTCGACCTTGCGGTCCTCGTCGATCCGCCAGAAGCCCGACTCGCTCTCCAGCGGCTTCACCGGCTTGCCCTCGGCGTCCAGCACCCAGGACTTGGAGGTGTACTCCAGGAACGGCCGCCCGTCGTGGCTGAAGATCACTTCCTGCCCGAAGTTGCACTTCTCGGCGCCGGGGAAGTCGAAGACGCCCGCGCCCTCCCAGGTGCCCAGGAGGAAGGCGAGCGGGACCAGGTCGGGATGCAGGTCGGAGGGGATCTCGATCATGTTCAGCGCTGTCCCTGGTAGAGCTTCTTCACGGCCAGAGCGGAGAACGCGATGACGCCAAGGCAGACCAGGACGAGCAGGGTGTCGAAGAAGAACTCAATGGCGCTCACGAGCGTGCTCCTCGGGCAGGCGCGGACGGTCGGCGGCCCGGTGGGCCAGCTACGAGTCTAGTGGGCGGGTGCGGGCGCGGCCGCGTGAGGTCCGCCCCACGCGCCGCGCCCGCCCCCGATGTCCCGGTGCCCTCGTCAGCCGAGCAGCTGCGCCTGCAGCAGCACGGCCTGGTGGAACGGGACGGCCGGCTGGGTCCCGGCCTTGGAGAGCACGACCATGGCCACGACGTCGCCGGACTGGACGTAGCCGTACCGGACGTGCTCGGCGCCGCGCGGCTTGTCCTCGTCGTAGAGGGACAGGTGCAGGTCGGAGTCGTCGAGCGACGTCGAATCCCAGTCCGTGTCGTAGTCGGCCGCCTCGGCCTTGGCGAGGGTGCCGTCGTCGATGAGCGCGTCCTTGACGTCGCTCGAGTACCCCCAGGTCGCGAACTGCAGCAGGTAGACCTCCGCGCGGGTGCCGTCGCCCATGGTCCAGGCGCGGGCGGCGACGTGCCGGAGGGTGTTCTGCTCGAGCTTCCCGGTCAGCTTCTTGCGGTCGTCCTCGCGGAAGACCTCCAGGAAGTCGCGGGTCGGCAGCCACCCCGTGGCGCCCGGGAAGGTCTTGTCGACCTTGGCCCCGGCGGGCGCCGGCAGCAGCAGGGTGCGGATGTCCGCGTAGTGCCGGCGGGGCGGGTTGTGGTCCCCGTCCAGCGGCCGGGGCGCCCCGGCCGGCAGCTTGGGCAGCTTCAGGGCGGGGTAGGTCCACCGGCCGTCGTCCGGGGTCCGCAGACCCGGGATCTCGGTCCGCTCGGGCTGCGTGACGGCGTACGCCGCGGCCCCGCCGAGGGCCGCGAACGCCACGACGGCGGCGGTCCACCGCACGGCGGCGCGCAGCCCCCTGCGCTCCCGCAGCCGCTTCCGCGGGCGGGGTGCGGCAGGCTCCGCGGAGACCACCTCGGAGACCGCCTCGGCGGGCACGGGCTCCACCGGGGCGTCCGCCGCGGAGGTGGCGTCCACCGGCGAGGGCTGCACCGGGGCGTTCTCCGTCGACGCGGGCTCCGTCGTGGCTTCGGCGACGACGGGCCCGGCGGCCTCCGCAGGCACGGCCTCCGCCGCGTCGTCCCCGGAGGGAGCCGCCGCGGGGGCGGCGTCCGTGAGGGTCTCCTCCGCCGGGGCGGCGGCCTGCGCGGGGATCGTCACGTCGTCGCTCTGGGTCTGCTCGGTCATGCGGCCTCTCCCGGGTCCTGTACGCGGTCGAGCTGCTGCTTGAACAGATCCGCGGCGTCGTCCTTCTTCAGCGGCGAGGCGCCCGAGACGGACATGCGGATGGTCAGGTCGCCCTCGGTCGCCTCGCAGATCATGGCGTCGAGCTTCGCGCCGGGCTTCTTGGGCGGCAGGACGCAGCGCGCCTTGGCGTGGCCCTCGATCTTCGGCCCGTTCCTGAAGACTCCGAGCGCCTTGGTGAACTCGGTGAAGAACTCGGTGCCGGCGCGCGCCGCGCGCTTGTTCTTCATCTGGACGATCTGCGTCTCGAAGACGGCCTCGCCCGACACCTCGCGGTACGTCCGCAGACCCACGCCCTGGATGTGCAGCCCCGCCACGGCCTTGTGCAGACGGTCCCGCTGCTTCTTCGGCAGCCCGGCGAGGTCGCCCTCGAAGACGGCCACGGCCTCCTTGCCGGTGAACTCCGCGTCGTTGCCGTACTCGCCGACGTCCGGGCCCGGCAGGTACGCATCGGGCACGGGCAGCAGCAGCTTGCCGAGCGCGCCGTAGTGGCTGCCGCCGGACTGGCTGCCGTACTCGCCGGTCTTCTTCGGCTCGGGGGCCTTCCAGGTCCGCGGGCTCGCCTGCTTGCCGTCGTCCTTCTGGTGCTGCAGCACGGCGACGCCGATGCCACCGCCCGCGACGACGGCGACCAGCGCGGCCGCGATGCCCAGGGCGAGGCCACGGCGGCCGCGGCGGGGCGCGGGGGCGGCCTCCGGCCCGGTGGTCCCGTCCGCGGGCGGAAGCCCGGCGAGCGGTGCCGGCTGGGCCTCGGGCCCGGCCGACTGGCCCTCCGGCTGGTCCGGCTGCGGCTCGGGCCGGGCCGCCGGGGCCTCGGGCTGCGGCTGCTGCGGCTCCGCCGGGACAGGGGTGTTCTCGTCGCTCACAGCCGCTCCCACTGCCGCTCGGCCAGGGACATGATGGTGGACTTCTTGATCGGCCGGTCCGAGTGCACCCAGATGTCCATCATGACCGTGCCCTTGCGGGCCAGGGCGCGCGCCGTGTACATGGGCAGGTAGCCCGCCTTCGTCCAGGGCTTGGAGTACACCCACGCCCTGCCGTCGAAGGCGCCGGGGATGGCCGTCCCCTTGTTGCCCGCGTACTTCTTCCCGGCCATGTAGCCCTGCTGACCCGCGAGCATCTCGTCGGTGTAGGTGTCCGCCTCGTCGCGGAACTGGATCAGGTGGACCTCGGTGGTGACGGACGTGGCGTAGCCACCGGTCCGCCAGATGGAGACGGCCGCCCTCCGGAAGTCGTTGCTGTTCAGCTCGCTGAACATGCTGTCCGGTTCCTCGTAGGTGTCGGCGTAGTCGTACAGCGAGAGCCAGTGGTCCTCGCCGAACGTGCCGTCGAGGTCCTTGGCGCCCTTCGGCTTCTTCACCAGCAGCTTGCGCAGGTCCCCGTCGTACTTGGGCAGCGTGTCCTCGGCCGCCGCGAGCGGCTTCGCCGCGGGGGCGGCGCCCTTGGGCTGCGGGAGCTTCGGCTGGGCGAGCGGGGGGAGCGGCGTCTCGGGGCGGTCGTACTGGATCTGGTACCCGGCGCCGGCGCCCGCGAGGACGCCGAGGACCGCCGCGCAGGCGATCAGCAGGGTGGTCCGGCCACGTCTGCGCGGCGGGCGGACGGGGGGCCCGTCCGGAACAGGGGCGTCCTGTTCCGGTACGGGGGTGTCCTGGGACAAAGGGTTCTCCACTGGTGTGTCCGTGGTTGGGTGCGGCCGGCGCGCGGGCCGGCCGGTGACTTCGGTGTGCGGCTCAGCGGCCGGTCTTCAGGCGCCGGTACTGCTGGTCGAGGAGCCGGGCGAGCAGGGCCTTGCCGGGGGTCTTCGCCCCGGTGACCGAGAGGGTGACGTGCACGTCGCCCTGGTGGGACAGGACGATCACCGAGCCGGTGCTCTCGGCGGAGGAGGACGACAGCCGGTAGGCCTTGGCGGGGCTGCCCGACGCGGGGAGCGTGAGCCGCGTGCCCTGGTAGTAGAAGGCGTTGTAGTAGCCGGTGGCGGAGCCGGCGCTCGCGAAGCGGACGAGCTGCGCGGAGACCTCGTACTCGCCGTCGCCGGTGAGGTAGGTCCGCTGGGCCGCCGCCTTGAAACCGTAGGTGGCCAGGGCCTGCTTCACCTCGGCGGAGTCGGCGACCTCGGAACGGGAGAGCTCGGTGCCCTCCTCGTCGCCGTAGACCTCGGCGTCCGCCGGCGGGACGAGCAGGAAGTAGCGCAGGTCGCCGCGGTGCTTCCCGTCGTCCACGGAGCCCTTGAGGGTGCCGGCGGGCGAGGGCGTCGCTGTCGCTCGGCGGCTCGGGGACGCCGTCGGGGACGGCGTCGCGGGGTCCGCCGTCTCCGGACCCCGGCTGCTCGGCTCGGCCCCGCCCGGCGACGCGGACGCGGACGACGACGAAGAGGAGCCGAACGCCACGACGGCCCCCGCAGTCAATGTCGCGAGCACAACAAGTCCGACGATCGTGGCGATCACGACGCCGGTACGCGAATCGGTACGCGCTTCCACAAGCCCCCCCGGGCAGAAATCCGCGGCCGGCGCGCTGATCGCACCTACGCGGCGAACGCATTATGCCGAGCGCTGGTAAACGCTCCCAGTGTTTTTCCTGTGAGACGGGCCAGCCTAGGGTATGACCATGGCGAAGAAGCTCGTGATCAAGGTAACCGCAGGTGCGGACGCTCCCGAACGCTGCTCCCAGGCGTTCACGGTGGCGGCGGTGGCGGTCGCCAGCGGCGTCGAGGTGTCGCTCTGGCTGACCGGCGAGTCCTCGTGGTTCGCGCTGCCGGGACGGGCCGCGGAGTTCGAGCTGCCGCACGCCGCGCCGCTGCCCGAGCTGATCGAGGGGATCCTGGCGGGCGGCCGGATCACGCTGTGCACGCAGTGCGCGGCGCGCCGGGACATCACGGAGAAGGACGTGCTGGAGGGCATCCGGATCGCCGGTGCGCAGGTCTTCGTCAGCGAGGCCATGGCCGACGGCACGCAGGCGCTCGTCTACTGAGCCGCCGGGCCGGGTGGAACGCGGCGGGGCGCGCGGGCGCGGCTCCCCCGGGCGTCAGCGCTGGTCGCGGTGGTCGTCGCGGCGGTCCAGCTCGCGCCACCACTCGTCGGACTTGGGGTCGCCGGTCTCGTCCCACCAGTGTTCGTCCGGGCCCCTGCGGTTGGCCACGACGGCGGCGATCGGCGGGATGACCATGGCCACCACGCACATCCCGACGGCCACCGGCACCGACCACAGGCGCACGAGGCTCCACGCCAGGACGAAGAGCAGCACGCAACTGCCCATCATGGCGTAATACCAGCGACGACGCCGCCTCGTGGACACCCTTCCACGGTACGACCCGAAGGGCCGCACTCCCACTCGGTGGCCCGGTGGGATTGCGGCCCTTCTCCGTCCGCGCGGTCGCCGGGTCAGACGGCGATGGCGACCTCGGTGAGGTCGCCCTGCCGGGCCACGACGGAACGGTCCACCGTCGCGCCCGGCACGAGGGCGCGCAGCGTCCACGAGCCCGGGGCCGCGAAGAAGCGGAACTGGCCGGTCGCCGAGGTCGGGACCTCGGCCGTGAACTCGCCGCCGCCGTCCAGCAGCCGGACGTAGCCGGTCACCGGCTCGCCGTCGCGGGTCACGGAACCCTGGATGATCGTCTCGGTCGCCACGTCGATGCCGGCCAGGTCCGGGCCGCCGGTCTTCGCTCCACACATGGTGCTGTTCCTCCGGGTCGGGGGTCTGGGGGGCTTACTTGGCGGCGCCGAGCTCGATCGGCACGCCGACGAGGGAGCCGTACTCGGTCCAGGAACCGTCGTAGTTCTTGACGTTGGGCTGGCCGAGCAGCTCGTGCAGCACGAACCAGGTGTGCGCGGAGCGCTCGCCGATGCGGCAGTAGGCGATGGTGTCCCTGGCCAGGTCCACGCCCTCGCCCTCGTACAGCTCCTTCAGCTCGTCGTCCGACTTGAAGGTGCCGTCGTCGTTGGCCGACTTCGACCACGGGATGTTGCGGGCGGTCGGGACGTGGCCCGGGCGCTGCGACTGCTCCTGCGGCAGGTGCGCCGGGGCGAGCAGCTTGCCGGAGAACTCGTCGGGCGAGCGGACGTCGACGAGGTTGAGGCTGCCGATGGCGGCGATCACGTCGTCGCGGAAGGCGCGGATCGAGGCGTCCTGGGCCTGGGCCGTGTACTGCGTGGCCGGGCGGACGGGCACCTCGGAGCCGTCGACCAGGTCGCGGGAGTCCAGCTCCCACTTCTTGCGGCCGCCGTCGAGGAGCTTGACGTCCTGGTGGCCGTAGAGCTTGAAGTACCAGTAGGCGTAGGACGCGAACCAGTTGTTGTTGCCGCCGTAGAGCACGACGGTGTCGTCGTTGGCGATGCCCTTCTCCGACAGCAGCTTCTCGAAGCCGGCCTGGTCGACGAAGTCACGGCGCACCGGGTCCTGGAGGTCGGTCTTCCAGTCGATCCGGACGGCGTTCTTGATGTGGTTCTTGTCGTACGCCGACGTGTCCTCGTCGACCTCGACGATGACCACCTTCGGGTCGTCGATCCGGGCCTGGACCCAGTCGGCGTCCACCAGGACGTCACTGCGGCTCATTGCTGTTCTCCTCCGGGGCAGTTGCGGATGTCTCGGCGCACGGACGGGTGCGCACAGGTGCCGGGCTGCGCTGCACGGGCGCGTCGCGGCTTTTGCGCGGGGAAGGGCGGGGCCGCGTGCGGCGCCGGAAGACGGCGCGGGGGCCCCTACGGGATGCGACAGAGCATGGCGGCGACACGGCACAGGTCGACTGCCCGCCGCTTCGTGAGATCCGCCTGTCGCTTCATGGGCTCGATCGTAGGGAAGGGGACCGGCCGGTGTCACCGGCGGTCCGTATCCCGAGATAAGATTGTCCGTACTGCGAGATGAACATCAGGTGCCGGGCTGCCGCGCGGCCGCCCCGCCCCTGCCTGGTACCGCCCCGACTGCGGAGCGGACACCCTCGTCTCACTGGGCGAGAACGACCTTCTTGCCCGTCGCCGCGATGCTGATGCCGTCGGCGTTCACGCTCACCGACGTGAGCTCGATGCCCTCCGGCAGGCCCGACAGTTCGCGGGTGAAGTCGATCCGCTCGCGGACCAGCTCCTCCACGACCGGGGGAAGCGAGTCCAGGTCCGGTATCTTGCCCGCGCTCAGCTTGATGCTGTCCTTGCCGGCCAGGCTGATCCCGCTCACCACGCTGCGCTTGATCGAGCCGACCGGGGTGGAGACCTCGACCCCCACCTTGATCTGGCCCTTGCCGTCCGCCGAGGTGCCCCCGTAACCGATGGTCACGCCGCTCGGGGCGGCCTTGGCGAGGTCCTCGTAGCTGACGAGGGCGGTGCCCTCGGCGGTGTCGGCGACCGCGCTGCTGAAGCCGCTGCCCAGGTCCAGCCCGTGCAGGTCGGCCTGGAAGCGGGTGACGCGCAACGTCTGCCCGCCGGTGCCGGCGGCCTGCACGCCGTCCGCCGTCACCGCGACGTCGTCCAGCTTCTTGGCCAGCACCTGCGTGAGGAACGGGAAACCCTTGATGTCGATCCCCGGCGGGGAGGTCAGCCCCAGCGTGGTCTGCGCCCGGTCCGCCGCCTCGGACTCCGCGAAGTGCACGGCGATCCGGTCCGCCGCGACGAACAGGCCGCCGAGGAGCACGACGAGGACGAGCAGGACCTTCAGAGCACGCATGAGACAACCCCCGAGTCGGTGTTCGGACCGACCCTAGTCGGTGTGTCAGTCCATGTGTCAGCCCAGCAGTGCCCGGGCCATGACGTAGACGCCCGGCGCCGCGGCGGTCAGCGGCAGCGCCACACCCGCCGTGAAGTGGACGAACCGGGACGGGAAGTCGTAGCTGGCCACCCGCAGGCCGATCAGCGCGCACACCCCGGCGGCCAGCGCGACCAGGGCCGCGTCGGAGGTCTCCAGCTGTCCGAGCGCGATGCCGCTGCCAGTGGCGGCGGCGAGCGCCACGACCACGGAGACGACGCCGGGCAGCGGGATCGCCCGGGCGAGCGTCGCGACGGCGACCGCGATCACCGCGGTCACCACGGCGTCGGTGCCCCGCGGGACCGCCGTGGTCGCCAGGAACCCGGTGGCCAGGATCGTGATGAGCGTCGAGGCGGTGGTCGCGGTCAGCGAGGAGAGCCGCTCCTCGGGACTGCCGCGGTGGCGCAGCTGCAGGACGAGGACGAGCAGCAGCCAGACGCCGAGGGTGCCGACGATCACGGCCGGGGCGTTGTCCGCCCCGTCGATCAGCACCGCGGCCTCGGCGGTGACGCCCGCGAGGAAGGCCAGCACGATGCCCTGCCTCGCCGGCCACATGCCGTTCAGCCGGAACCAGCCGGCCGCGGTGACCGCCTGCAGCACCACGCCCGCGGCGGCGAGCGCGGGGCGGCCCAGCAGCGCCCCGCCGGCCAGCAGCAGCGCCAGGACGGCCGTGACGAGGGCGGGCTGCATGCCGGGGGCGATGATCGGCGAGCCGGTGCGGGACGCCTGCCGGCGCCGGGCGGCGCGGCCACCGTCCGGGGGCGGCTGCGGGGCGCCCCCGACGGGCGGGAGGACGGCGGTGGCGTCGTGCGCGGGCATCGCGCCCGCGCCGCGGTCGTACCAGTCGTGGTTGTCGGTCACGTGCTCATCCTCCCGCGAACGGCGGGAGCACCTCGACGGTGCCGCCGTCGGCCAGCCGCACCCCGGTGTGGTCCCGGGTGCCGACGGGGTTCCCGTCGACCAGGAACGAACAGTTCGCCAGTACGCGGGCGAACTCGGGGCGCGACGCGTGGCGCTCGCGCGCCGCGTCCAGCGCCTCGGCGAGGGTGCCCTCCCGGTACGGCTCCTCCGCGGCGCCGGCGGCAGCCTTGGCCGCGGCCCAGTACCGGATGGTTCCGTGTGCCGCCATAGCGGTCCTTCCGTTCGCCGTGCGGGTCGTGCCGCCGTCCATGATGGCGCAGCGATGGCGCCGCGAGGTGGCCGGGCCCGGGTGTGCGGGCCCGGGTGTGCGGGCCGCGGGGTCAGCCGGGCGTGCCAGTGGGGCGGACCCGTTCGGCCGCCCACACCGCGACGCGGTGCAGGAGGGCGGGCGCCGCGGCGTTCTCGGCGTGGCCGAATCCGGGCTCGATCCACAGCTCGGCTGCGTCGCCCGCGGCGTCGGCGAGGGAGAGCGGGTGGTCGAGCGGGAAGTAGCCGTCCCGGTCGCCGTGCACGATGAGCAGCGGGGTGGGCGCGATGGACCGCACCGCCTCGACCGGGGGCACGGGCACGGGGTCCCAGTCCTTGTCGTGGATGCGCGTGTGCAGCAGCCCCCGGGAGACCAGGCGTCCGGCGGGGCGGGTGATGGCCCAGTGGACCCGGCGCATCGGCGCCGTACCCCGGTAGTACCAGCGCGCGGGCGCACTCACCGAGACCACGGCGTCAACGTGCGCCCCATCGTGCGCCGGTTTGCGCCCCGCATGCCGCAGGACGACGGAACCGCCCATGGAGAAGCCCACCGAGGCCACCGCGGGGTGGCCCAGCCGCCGTGCCCAGCGCACCGCGGCGTCCAGGTCCCAGACCTCGCGGTCGCCGACCGTGGAGCGCCCGCCCGAGCGGCCGTGCCCCCGGAAGGAGAAGGTCACCACACCGCCGACGCCGTCCACCCGCGCGAAGATCTCCGCCGCGCGACGCACGGCCGGCCGCTCCAGGGCGCCGGTGAAGCCGTGCGCGACCACGATCGCGAGCCCTCCGGGCGTCGCTCCGGGCAGGTACGCGGCGTCGATCGGCACCCGGTCCTCGGCCGTCAGCACCGCTCGCAACCCACCGGAAATGATCGACGGGACACACGACCGCGCAACCGCGGACTCACTTACCGACTCCATGTGGGCTATTCTCTTGGGTCAAGAGGATCCGGGCAGCGTCGCCCCCGGGTCCTTTCGTGCTTTCCGGGCGACCGGAGCGCACACGTCGGCGGACGCACACGTCCTCGCAGGGACCGAGGAGGGTCGCAATGGGCAAGCGGAACACGCATGACCGGACGATGAACGATGGGAGCGGCCGGTGAGCTCTCTCCTCCTCCTGACCAACGCACTCCAGCCGTCCACCGAGGTGCTCCCCGCGCTCGGACTGCTGCTGCACAACGTACGGGTGGCCCCGGCCGAGGGCCCCGCGCTGGTGGACACCCCCGGCGCCGACGTGATCCTCATCGACGGCCGCCGCGACCTGCCGCAGGTCCGCTCGCTGTGCCAGCTGCTGCGCTCCACCGGACCCGGCTGCCCGCTGGTCCTGGTGGTCACCGAGGGCGGCCTGGCGGCCGTCACCGCGGACTGGGGCATCGACGACGTCCTGCTGGACACCGCGGGGCCCGCCGAGGTCGAGGCGCGGCTGCGGCTGGCGATGGGCCGGCAGCAGATCAGCGTCGACGACAGCCCGATGGAGATCCGCAACGGGGACCTGTCGGTCGACGAGGCCACGTACAGCGCGAAGCTCAAGGGCCGGGTCCTGGACCTGACCTTCAAGGAGTTCGAGCTGCTCAAGTACCTCGCGCAGCACCCGGGCCGGGTCTTCACCCGCGCCCAGCTCCTGCAGGAGGTCTGGGGCTACGACTACTTCGGCGGCACGCGCACCGTGGACGTGCACGTACGGCGGCTGCGCGCCAAGCTCGGTCCCGAGCACGAGTCCCTGATCGGCACCGTCCGCAACGTCGGCTACCGCTTCGTCACCCCGGAGAAGGGCGAGCGGACGGCGGAGGAGCCGGCGCCGTCGCCGGCCGAGGAGGCACCCGGGCAGGGGACGGCCGTCACCGCCTCCCGGAACGGCTGATCACGCGGTGGTCACGCCTGTGGACAGACGGTGGGACGCGCGGGTGTACCCGCGTAGACTCGGCCCGTGGCAAAGGTGACGCGTGACGATGTGGCAAGGCTTGCGGGAACCTCGACCGCAGTCGTCAGCTACGTCATCAACAACGGACCCCGGCCGGTCGCACCGGCCACCCGCGAGCGTGTCCTCGCGGCGATCAAACAACTGGGCTACCGCCCCGACCGGGTGGCCCAGGCGATGGCGAGCCGTCGCACGGACCTCATAGGCCTGATCGTGCCGGACGCCCGGCAGCCGTTCTTCGCGGAGATGGCGCACGCCGTCGAGAGGGCGGCCGCCGAGCGCGGCAAGATGGTGCTGGTCGGCAACTCGGACTACCTCGACGAGCGCGAAGTGCACTACCTGCGTGCCTTCCTCGGCATGCGGGTCTCCGGGCTGATCCTCATCAGCCAGGGCCTCAGCGAGCACGCGGCGACGGAGATCGACGCCTGGGACGCGCGGGTCGTGCTGATGCACCGGCGGCCCGAGGCGATCGACGACGTCGCGGTCGTGACGGACGACGTCGGCGGCGCCCAGCTCGCCACCCGGCACCTGCTGGAGCACGGTCACGAGTTCGTGGCCTGCCTCGGCGGCACCGAGGCCACCCCGAAGTCCGGCGACCCCGTCACCGACCACGTCGAGGGCTGGCGCCGTGCGATGCAGGAGGCCGGGCGCTCCGTCGAGGGCCGCCTGTACTCCACCCCGTACAACCGCTACGACGCCTACAAGGTCGGCCTGGAGCTGCTCTCCCGGCCGGGCCGGCCGACGGCGATCGTGTGCGCCACCGACGACCAGGCCATCGGCGTGCTGCGGGCGGCCCGCGAACTGCGGATCGACGTGCCGGGCGAGCTGGCCGTGGCCGGCTTCGACGACGTCAAGGAGGCGGCGCTCACCGACCCGCCGCTGACGACGGTGGCCTCGGACCGCGAGGCGATGGCCCGTGCGGCGGTGGACCTGGTGCTGGACGACGGGCTGCGGGTCTCCGGCTCGCGGCGGGAGCGGCTGCGGCAGTTCCCGTCCCGGCTGGTCGTGCGGCGCAGCTGCGGCTGCCACTGACCGTTCCGCCGGTCGCGGCGGGCCTCCGCCCGCCGCGACCGGCGACCTGTCTACGGGCCGTGTAAGCGTAGGCCCTGACCTGGCGCTTCGTTCTTTATATCGGGCATACGGAACTCTGCCCCGGTTCTCAGGTCACGCTCAGGAAGCTCTCATGTTCGGCGAGCACAGTCATAGGCATGAACGAGAGCACCCGTCACGACGACGCCTACGACCCGCGGCAGCCGCAGCAGTCCCCCGGCGCCGGCGGGTACCCGTCCCGGCCGCCGTACGAGCCGCACGTCCCGTACGGACACCCGGCGCCCTACGCCTCGCAGCCCCAGCCCCAGCCGCAGCCCACGCCGATGCCGGCGCCCGCGACCGGGATCCCCAGGCAACGCAGGCGACGGCCCGTGGCCCTGGTCGCCTCCGTGGCGCTGGTGTCCGCGCTGATCGGCGGCGGGACGGCCGCCCTGGTGGGGCGGGCGACCACCTCGCCGGCCGTGGCGGGCACCACGACCAAGGTGATCGGCACCAGCAGTTCGGGCAGCACCGGCGTCGCGGCCGTGGCCGCCGCCGTCAGCCCGAGCATCGTGGAGATCAGCGCGACGTCCGGCGCCGGGCAGTCGACCGGCTCGGGCGTGGTCGTCACCGGTGACGGTGAGATCGTCACCAACAACCACGTCGTCTCCGGAGCGGACTCGGTCAAGGTCACCTTCAGCTCCGGCAAGTCGGTCACCGCGGCCGTCGTCGGCACCGACGGCGGCAAGGACCTCGCGCTGGTGAAGGCCGAGGGCGTGAGCGGCCTGCCGGTCGCGTCGCTGGGCGACTCCAGCCGGGTCTCGGTCGGCGACCAGGTCGTCGCCATCGGCTCGCCCGAGGGCCTGACGGGCACGGTCACCAGCGGCATCGTCTCCGCGCTCGACCGCGACGTGACCATCTCCACCGGCCAGGGCCAGGGACAGCGACCCGGCGGCGGCACCGGCCGGTGGCCGTTCGAGTTCGGCGGCGGCCAGTACAACGGCGACGTCGGCCCGTCCACGACCACGTACAAGGCGATCCAGACCGACGCCTCGCTCAACCCCGGGAACTCCGGTGGCGCCCTGATCAACATGAACGGCGAGATCATCGGCATCAACTCGGCCATGTACTCCGCCGCTTCCTCCTCCTCCGGCCAGGCCGGCAGCGTCGGCCTCGGCTTCGCCATCCCCGTGAACACCCTCAAGGCAGACCTCGACACCCTGCGCAACGGCGGCGGCGACAGCTGACCGCACCGCACCGAAGGGACGTGGGCACCATGAACGTCTTCCTGAGCACCTCCCTCCACCCCGCCGGAGTCCCGTCCGGCCCCTCCGACCGCGCGCTGATCCCCTACCGGGAGCCGGCCGCCCGCGAGCCGGAGATCGCGACCACCCGCCGGTACGCGCGCCGCTACGCCCGCCGGGCGATTGCGGCCCACCGCCTCGCCGCCGTGCGAGGCTAAGAACCGGAGCACCCCACCGCACCCCCGGCGGCACCCACCGCCCCCGACCCCCATCCCGCGAGGTGGAAGACCCTTGAGCCCCGGCGAGAACGGCGAGGCCCCCGCCCGCATCCTGATCGTGGACGACGAGCCCGCGGTCCGCGAAGCACTCCGGCGCAGCCTCGCCTTCGAGGGATACGAGACCGAGCTGGCGGAGGACGGCCTGGCCGCCCTGGACCAGGTCGCCTCCTACCGGCCCGACGCGATCGTCCTCGACGTCCTCATGCCGCGCATGGACGGCCTCACCACCGCCCGCAGGCTCCGGTCCGGCGGCACCACCACACCGATCCTCATGCTCACCGCCCGCGACACGGTGGGCGACCGGGTCACCGGTCTCGACGCGGGCGCCGACGACTACCTCGTCAAGCCCTTCGAGCTGGACGAACTGCTGGCCCGGCTGCGGGCGCTACTGCGGCGAAGCGCGTACGCGACGGTGCCGGGCGGCGACCACGGCGAGGAGGGCGTGCTGTCCTTCGGGGACCTGCGGATGGACACCTCGACCCGCGAGGTCACCCGGGCCGGCGTGCCGGTCGAGCTGACCCGCACCGAGTACACCCTGCTGGAGATGTTCCTCGCGCACCCGCGCCAGGTGCTCACCCGGGAGCAGATCCTCAAGGCGGTCTGGGGCTTCGACTTCGAGCCGAGCTCCAACTCCCTGGACGTGTACGTCATGTACCTGCGGCGCAAGACCGAGTCCGGCAGCCTGCCCCGCCTGGTCCACACCGTGCGGGGCGTCGGCTACGTGCTGCGCTCCACGGAGGGCAAGGGCTGATGCCGCGCATCCCGCGCTTCCGTTCCCTGCCGCTGCGGTCCCGGCTGGCGATCCTCACCGCGGCCGCCGTGGCGGCCGCCGTGGCCGCGTGCGCGCTGGCCTGCTGGTTCATCGTGCAGAAGCAGCTGATGGACCAGCTGGACGAGTCGCTGCGCGCGCCGGGCAACGCGGCCCCCGCCGCCCGGAGCGTGCTCGTGGACTACGGATGCCTGAGCAAGCCCCAGAACGACACGTCCGACGGGGCGCTCGCCTTCAACCCCAACCACTCGTCCGTGCTGCTCGTCACCGAGGACGGCACGGGGTGCTGGGTGCTCGGCGACGAGATGCTCCCGGTGAGCGAGGCCGACCTGGCCGTGGTCCGGGGTGACGCGTCGGAGTCGCTGCAGACCGTGACCACGAAGGACGGCACGGAGATGCGGGTGCTGACGCGGCCCGCCCAGATCGAGTACTCCCGCCATCAGACCGAGCGGGCCGCGATCTCCGTGGGCCGCCCGCTCAGCGAGGTGACCGGGCCGCTGAACACCCTGGCCGTGATCCTGCTGGCCGTCAGCGGGATAGGGGTGGTCGGCGCCAGCGTCGCCGGACTCGGGGTGGCCCGCGCGGGGCTGAAGCCGGTGGACCGGCTCACCGACACCGTGGAGCACGTCGCCCGCACCGAGGACCTGAGCGTCCGCATCCCCGTCGAGGGCCGCGATGAGATCGCCCGGCTCTCGGCCTCCTTCAACTCCATGACGGCCGCGCTGTCCTCCTCCCGCGAGCTGCAGCAGCAGCTGATCGCGGACGCCGGCCATGAACTGCGCACCCCGCTCACCTCCCTGCGCACCAACATCGAACTGCTGGAACGCAGCGAGCTGACCGGCCGGGAACTGCCCCCGGAGGACCGCCGGGAGCTGATGCTGTCGGTGAAGGCCCAGATAAGCGAACTGGCCACGCTCATCGGCGATCTGCAGGAGCTGTCCCGTCCGGACGGGGCACCCGGCGGGTCGCCCTCGCAGACCGTGGCGTTCCACGAGGTCGTGGAGGCGGCGCTGGAGCGGGCGCGGCGCCGTACCGGTCCCGACCTGAAGATCACCACCGAGCTGGCCCCCTGGTACCTGCGGGCCGAACCGTCCGCCCTGGAACGGGCGGTGATCAACCTCCTGGACAACGCCGTGAAGTTCAGCCCGCCGGCCGGCACGATCGAGGTCGACCTGCACGGCGGCGAGCTCACGGTCAGGGACCACGGCCCGGGCATCCCACCGGAGGACCTGCCGCACGTGTTCGAGCGCTTCTGGCGTTCGGCCTCCGCCCGCAGCCTGCCCGGCTCGGGCCTCGGCCTGTCGATCGTGGCCCGTACGGTGCAGCAGCTCGGCGGCACCATCGCCCTCCACCCCGCGCAGGGCGGCGGCACCGTGGCACTCGTACGACTGCCCGGGGCGCAGACCCCGCCGCCCCGGACGCCCGGGACACCCGAGACACCGGTGACTCCCGGGACACCCGGGACACCGGAGATGCCCGGGACACCCGAGACCGTCTGAGACCGCCTGAGACCGCCTGAGACCGCTGGCACGCCGGGTGGCCCGCCCGTCCGGGCCGGCTACCCGGCGTGCCAGCGCTGCGCGTCGCCGCTGCCGGCGGAAGCGAAGGAGAGGGTGGAGCCGGGGGTCGAGCCGTCCGGCTGCATCGCGGTGCCGAGGTCGATCTGCGGGCGGATCCGGCCCAGGGAGTCCACCAGGAACTGCAGGTTCCGCGCGTTCCTGCCCTCGACCGACGAGCAGGCCCAGATGCCGAGGCCGCGATCGGTGTCACCGCGTGAGTCCAGGCAGAACGAGGAGTCCGCGCCGTTGACCAGCAGGCCGCGGGAGTCCACCCGCCACTGTTGGGAGGCGGAGCCGGAGTCGCAGCCCGCGACGATGACGTCGTCGCCCTTGTCGAACTCCTCGTCCCGCACGTCCAGGCAGAGGCCGGACGCGTCGTTGACGATCTGGGCGTAGCTGCTGCCCGGCACCCTCCGCGGCGGGCCGGCGCTCGGCGTGCGCGTCGCCGGGACGTGTTGGGTGGCCCCGGCGCCGGGCCGCGTGGGCGACCGGGTCGCCGAGGCGCTCGGGGTCCCCGCGGGGCTCGGGGTGAAGGTCTGCGTCGCGGTGGCGGTGGCGGTCGCGGTGACCGTGACCGAGCCCGTGGGCGGCTGGGGCAGTGCCCTGTCGCTGCCGGTCGGTGCGGGGTCGTCGCCCGTCGCGTACACCAGGCCGGTGACCGCCAGGCTGGCGGCGACGACCAGCACCAGGGAGACCAGGGGCGAGGGGTGGCGGGCGCGCAGGTTCAGCAGCCGCTCCAGCGGTCCGGGACGCCTGCGCCGGCGGGACGTCGGGGGCGGAGCCGGCGGGGCGGGTGCGGTGGCGGGCAGCGCGGGGGCGGACCGGGCCGCCAGGTAGGCGGGGCCCGCCCATCCGAGCAGGGCCGTGGCGAGCAGCGGCCGGGGGTCGCGTTCGAGGACGATCAGCGTCTGAAGCGCACCGGCACAGCCCTGGCAGTGCGCGAGGTGCCGCTCCACGTCCTCGTTCTGCCGGGCGTCGTCACGGCGGGCGGCGGCGTCGAGGAGGCGGCCGAAGCCCTTGCACCGGGGGTCCTCGCTGCGCTCCAGGTACGTCCGCAGGTAGGCCTCGCGCAGCGCGTCCCGGGCCCTGGCGGTCAGGTCGGGCAGCTCCGGGGCCCTGTCGCCGGTCCAGCGGGCGACGTCGGCGTCGGCCTCCCGCTCGACGACCGCGTGCCACAGCACGCCCTGGGTGTGCTGGGGCAGCACGGCGAAGGCGCCGCACAGCACGGAGCGTTCGGCAAGGTGGAGCCGAGGGTTGACGGGCAGGCCCGGGAGCCCGGGCACGCGCTGCTCGGCGCCGCGGATGTCGTCGATGAAGGCGGCGTACTCGTCACCGAGCCGTTCGCGGCGGCTGCCGCCCGCCCACACGGCGGCGGCCTGGTGGACGAGCATCAGCAGCCGGTGCCGCCAGGGACCGCGCGGGTCGACCCCCCGGTGCACCTCCTGCCAGGCCAGCGCGAAGGCCTGCGCGGCGAGTTGGTCGGCGGCGGACTGTCCGCGGGCGCACAGCCGTGCGTAGCACAGGACGGCCGGGAGGTGACGGCGGCGCAGTTCCTCGGTCGCCGGGTAGGCGGTCGGTGCGCCGGCCCGTACCCGCTCGGTGAGAGCGGCGTCGGACAACTCGTCGTAGACGGGCTCTAGGTGCGTTTGGGACACGGCGGACCACCCGGACACGTCGATGGGTCTGGAGGGACAGGGTTGCCCATGGTGGGCCACAAGTTACTGCCGAGGAAAGTGTTTCCGCTGGTAACTCCCCTGTGCGGCAGGGAGTAAGCGCCTTCAGCCCACGCGCTGCGGCCGACGGGTCACCCTGTGCCGCCGAGGTCGTGCCCCCTCAGCGGATGACGTGCGGCAGGAAGCGCGCGTACGTGTCGGTGACCAGGCCGGCCGACTCGCGTATGCCGAGCCCGGCCGGCTCGTCCGCCACGACCCATGCGCCGAGCACCACGTGGTTGCCGTCGAACACCGGCAGCGGGGCCAGTTCCTGGTAGCAGCAGGGTTCGTCGGCGCGCGGCACGGCGGCTTCTCCCGCGCGGTGCACGGTGACGCCCGCGCCCTCGCGGCCGAGCAGCGGCTTGGCGACCCAGCCGGTGGTCCGGGCGAGGTCGCGGGGACCGTCGAGGTGGGCGGCGAGGAGGTTGGGGTGGCCCGGGTAGAGCTCCCACAGGACGGCCAGCAGCGCCTTGTTGGACAGCAGCATCTTCCAGGCGGGCTCGATCCAGCAGGTGGTGCCGGTGCCGCCGCCGTTGTCGAGGGTGTCCAGGACGTGGCCGCCGAACGGGTCGCCTGCCAGCCATTCCCAGGGGTAGAGCTTGAAGCAGCTGCGGATGAAGCGCATCCGGTCGTCGACGAAGCGTCCGGACAGCTCGTCCCAGCCGATCGCCTCGACGGACAGGGCGTGGGTGTCGAGCCCGGCCTGTTCGGCGGTCTCCCGCAGGTAGGCCACCGTCATCAGGTCCTCGCCGAGCTCGTCGGCCTCGGTGTGGGCGAAGTGCACCGGTCCTGGCGGCAGCAGCGGGGCCTGGCGCCGCCACGCGTCGACGAGGCGCTCGTGGAGGGAGTTCCACTGGTCGGCGCCGGGGAAACGGTCCTCCATCCAGAACCACTGCGCGCTGGCCGCCTCCACCAGCGAGGTGGGGGTGTCGGCGTTGTACTCCAGCAGCTTCGCCGGGCCGGTCCCGTCGTAGCGCAGGTCGAAGCGGCCGTAGAGGGAGGGGAGTTCGGTGCGCCGCCGCCAGGACTCGGCGATCCGCCCGGCCAGGCGCGGGTCGTGGACGCCGAGCTCGGCGAACCGGTCCTCGGCCACGATGTGCTCCGCGGCGGCGAGGCACATCGCGTGCAGTTCCGCGACGGTCTCCTCCAGGGCCTCGACCTCCGGGAGCGAGAACGCGTAGTACCCGCTCTCGTCCCAGTACGGCCGCAGGGAGCCGTCGGGGTGACGGGTCAGCGGGTAGACGACGCCCTGGTCCTCCACGATCCGCTGCCAGCCCGGGCGCGGCTCGACGGCGTACCGGCGCATCAGCCGCCGCCGGACCCGTGGCCCGAGCCGTGGCCGCCGAAGCCCCCGGTCTTCACCGACGACTTGTCGAAGCTGCCGCCCTTGGCCTTCCCGCTGCGGACGCTGCCCCCGTAGTAGTAGCGGCCGTGGCCGCCGTCGTCGTCGCACTCCTTGACCGGGAGCGTCCGGTACGTGTCCGGGTCCACGCAGCGCTTGTCGGGGTCGGAGCCGCACGCGGTCAGCGCGGCGGCCAGCACGCCCATGCCGCCGAGGATCACCGTGCCGGACCTGAACCGCCGTCGCTCCGTAGTCGTCATGTCCACAGCGTAGGCAGCGGGGGCCGGCGCCACGAGAGCGGGGTCGCGGGCGGCCCGCCACGAAGGACGGGGGCGGCCGTCGGTCTCGACGGCCGCCCCCGGGGCGGAGCACGGTCGCGGGACCTGCCCGCTCGTGCCGCGTACTACTGGACGATCGTGATGCGGTTCGCCGCCGGGGCCGCCAGCGGCGCGGAGGCCGAGGAGTTGGCGGTCAGGTAGGCGTTGAGCGCGGCCAGGTCGTCGCCGCCGACGAGCTCGTTGGTGCCCTTGGCCAGCTCGCCGAAGCCGTCACCGCCGCCGGACAGGAAGGAGTTCATCGCGACGCGGTAGCTGCCCGCCGGGTCGATCGGGGCGCCACCGAGACGGATCGAGTCGGTCACGACACGGGCGGCACCGGTCTTGGTGAGGTCCAGCGTGTAGGTCAGGCCGCTGGAGATCTGCAGGATCTTCGGGGCGGCCTCGTTGCTGCCGCTGACCTGCTGCTGGAGCACGGTGACCAGCTGGGCGCCGGTCAGCGTCCGCAGGTTGACCGTGTTGCTGAACGGCTGGACCGCGAAGCCCTCGGCGTAGGTGACGACGCCGTCGCCCTCGCTGCCGGAGGCCTTGTGCACCAGGTCGGTGCGGATCCCGCCGGGGTTCATCAGCGCGATCGTGGCCGACGGGTCGAGGGTCCTGGCGTACGCGAGCTGCGCGTCGGCGATGAGGTCGCCGAGGGCGGACTCGTTGCCGGCCCGGGTGATGTCCTGCGAGATGTAGCCGACGGTGCGGCCCGCGACCGGGGCGGCCAGCGTCTGCCAGCGGCTGATCAGCGAGGTCATGTCCGCGGCCTTGGTCTGGGTGCGGTCCACGACGTGGTTGGAGCCCTCGACCGAGGCGCGCACGATGTCGTGCGTGCGCAGGTCGTACTTCATGTCGAGCTCGGTGAAGAGCCGGCCGAAGGACGCCGCGCTGGTGACCAGACGGTCGTTGCCCTTGGGGTCGGGGATGGTGCAGACGTACGCGTTGTGGGTGTGGCCGGTGACCAGCGCGTCGACGTCCGCCGAGGTGTTCTTGGCGATGTCGACGATCGGGCCGGACAGACCGGTGCCCGCACCGCCGGCGTCGCAGTCGTAGTTGTACGCGGAGGAGGCGGGGAAGCCGCCCTCGTGCACGAGCGCGACGACGGCGTTGACGCCCTTGCGCTTGAGCTCCTTGGTGTACTTGTTGATCGTCTCGACCTCGTCGAGGAACTTCAGGCCCTTGACGCCCTCGGCGGTGACGATGTTCGGGGTGCCCTCGAGCGTGACGCCGATGAAGCCGACGCGGACGCCCTTGACGTTCTCGATGGTGTAGGGCTTGAGCAGCGGGCGGCCGGTCTTCTCGTTGACGACGTTCGCCGAGAGGATCGGGTAGTCCGCGCCCGTGAACGTGCGGCCCTTCTCGTAGCAGCCCTCGACCGGGTGGCAGCCGCCGTTCTGCAGACGGAGCAGCTCGTCCTTGCCCTCGTCGAACTCGTGGTTGCCGACGCCGGTGACGTCCAGGCCCAGCTTGTTCATGGCCTCGACGGTGGGCTCGTCGTGGAACAGGCCCGACAGCAGCGGGCTGGCGCCCACGATGTCGCCGGCGGCGACGGTGAGCGAACGCTCCTGCCCCTTGCGGGCGGTGCGCAGGCTGGAGGCCAGGTACTCGACGCCGCCGGCGTCGACGGTCTTGGTGGTGCCGTCCGCCTGGAGCTCGGTGACGCGGCCGGAGGAACCGGCCGGGGGCTCCAGGTTGCCGTGGAAGTCGTTGACGGCGAGGAGCTGGAGGTCGACGGTACGGCTGCCGTGGCCGTGACCCCCGTGCTGGGTCTCGTGGGCCTGGGCGGCCGGGCTCGCTATCGCGAGCACACCGACCGCCGCGAGGCCGGCGGTCGCGGCGGCGACGCGGCGTGCGGCACGGCGACGCGGGTGGGTCACTGACATGGGTCCCCTTGGACGTGAACGATGGATGGAGGCGGAGGACGGCCGCAGCCTATTGTCAACGCGCGTAGTTGTCAGTGGCTTTGCGGTTACGGGCAGGTTTCGACTGATCGGTACATGACGGGCAGCCGGGCATTCCGTCTCACTCACCGGAACGATCTGTCTCGCCATTCAAACAAGCGACATAGTTGGATCCACCACCGACCGAGGAGGTGCACCCATGCCCCGTCGCTGGCTGATGCTCGCCCTGGGCACCGCCGCACAGACCGCCGCCTGCGCCTTCGTCTACGGAGTCCCCTATCTGGCCGCCACGTTGCGGGACACCGCGCACCTGACGCTGCCGCAGATCGGACTGCTCATCGCCTGCCCCACCACCGGGCTGGTCGCGGCCCTCGTCGTGTGGGGCGCCGCCGCCGACCGGTACGGCGAACGCGTCGTCATCGCCACCGGGCTGGGCGGCGCCGCCGCGCTGCTCGCCGTCGCGGCCGGCGCGGTGCGCGCCGGAGGCGGCACGACGGCACTGGGCGCGCTGCTCGCCCTGGCGGGAGCGGCGGGGGCCTCGGTGTACTCCGCGAGCGGACGCCTCGTCATGGGCTGGTTCTCCGCCGGGGAACGCGGGCTGGCCATGGGCATCCGGCAGACCGCCACCCCGCTGGGCATGGGCGTGGCCGCACTGACCATGCCGCCGCTCGCCGCCGCGTACGGGGTGCACTGCGCCTTCGGCTTCCTGGCCGCCGTGTGCGGGGTCGTCGCCAGCCTGGTCGCACTGTTCGCCGCCGACCCGGTACGCCCGCGGACCGGTCCCGGCGCGGCACCGGCCGCCAACCCCTACCGGGGCTCGGCGACCTTGTGGCGGATCCACGGCGCGGGCGCGCTGCTGGTCGTACCGCAGTTCACGGCGGGGGCCTTCGCCCTGGTGCTGCTGGTGGACACCCGGGGCTGGTCGCCGGTCGGCGCCGGCCGGCTGATCGCCGTCGCACAGGTGCTGGGGGCCTGCTTCCGGATCGCCGCCGGGCGCTGGTCGGACCGGGTCGGCAGCCGGCTGCGGCCGATGCGGCAACTCGCCGTCGGCACCGCCGTGGTGGTCGCCGCGGCGGCGGTGACCGCGGCCTTCCCCTCCGCGGTGACCGCCGCCGCCCTCGTCCTGTCCATAGGGATCACCGCCAGCACCAACGGCCTGTCCTTCACCGCCACGGCCGAACGCGCCGGCCCGTCCTGGTCCGGCCGTGCCCTCGGCGTCCACAACACCGGACAGAACCTGACCGCCGCCGTCGTCCCGCCGCTGAGCGCCGCCCTCATCTCGGCCACCGGCTACTGGCCCGCCCTCGCCGCCGCGGCGGCCGTGGCCTGCGGTGCGGCGGCACTGGTGCCGATGGACACCTCCCGCACCCCCACGGCCGTAAGCTCGGTCCCATGACCGACGCAGCAGCGCAGCAGACCGCCGTGGGCCCCCGCAGGATCGAGACCCTCGACGCGCTGAGCCCCGGCCGCGCCGAGGCGGTCCTGGCCCTGATCGAGGCGGCCGCGGCGGTCGACGGCCAGGCCGCGGTCTCCGAGCAGGGCCGGCTGAACCTGCGCGGCGGTGCCCGTGAGGGCGTGCGCCACCTGGTGGTCGAGAGCGACGGCGTGCTCGTCGGGTACGCCCAACTGGAGGACACCGACCCGGTCGAGGCCCCCGCCGCCGAGATGGTCATCCACCCCGCGTACCGCGCGCAGGGTCACGGCCGCGCCCTCGGCCACGCACTGCTCGCCGCCTCCGGCAAACGGCTGCGCGTGTGGGCGCACGGCGGCCACCCCGCCGCCCGCCACCTGGCCGGGCTGCTCGGCCTCGCCCTCTTCCGCGAGCTGCGGCAGCTTCGCCGCCCCCTGGAGGAGGGCGCCGGCACGCCCCCGCTGGGCGGGCCCGTGCTCCCCGCCGACGTCACCGTGCGCGCCTTCGTCCCCGGGCAGGACGACGCCGCCTGGCTGGCGGTCAACGCCGCCGCCTTCGCGCACCACCCCGAGCAGGGCAGCCTCACCCAGCGCGACCTCGACGACCGCAAGGCCGAGCCCTGGTTCGACCCGGCCGGCTTCTTCCTCGCCTTCCGCGGCGACCGGCTGGCCGGCTTCCACTGGACGAAGGTGCACGAGCGCGAGCGCCTCGGCGAGGTCTACGTCCTGGGCATCCATCCCGAGGAGCAGGGCGGCGGCCTGGGCCGGGCGCTCACCCTCATCGGGCTGCGGTACCTCGCGCACGACCGCGGCCTGCCCACCGCGATGCTCTACGTCGACGCGGACAACGCCCCCGCCCTCGCCGTCTACGAACGTCTCGGCTTCACCACGCACGAGGTCGACCTGATGTACCGGACGGAGACCTGAGGCTCCCGCGGGCGGGCGACCGGACCCCGGCGGAGCCTTCCGGGTGATCGTCCGGACACGGCCGGTACGTACGGCGATTTCCTGACCGCCACCTGCCCGTTACCGGCGATTCAAACTCGCTTGCGAGCATCTGTGAATGCAGACGCCCGCCGCGACCCACTTCCCCCCTCTCGACCTGCCGGTATCCCGGCGCGCCGGGGACAATGGGGGCATGGTCGGTGGCCGGGTTCCGTGCGCCGCCGTCCACGTGAACGACGTGCCGGATCCGGAGGAGGGCTCGCACCCATGGCCTCGATGAATTTCCCGACGAACGCCCGGACCGAGCGGTCCGGCTCCGGTGCGCCCACCGCGTCCGAGACCCCGGCGGAACAGCCCCCGGCGGAGCAGTCCCCGGCCTACGGCCGCCCGCACGTCGTCCCGCCCCTGCACCCCGAACTCAAGCGCCTGGACGGCCTCGCGACCGTGCCGCGGCCCGCGGAGAAGTCGGGCGAGGCCCTTGCGGCCGACGCGGCGGTGGACGAGGGCACGGACGAAGAGCTCCCGATGAACCGTTTCCTTGACCGCGAGCAGAGCTGGCTGGCCTTCAACGAGCGCGTGCTGGAACTCGCCGAGGATCCGGGCACCCCCCTCCTCGAACGGGCCAACTTCCTCGCGATCTTCGCCAGCAACCTGGACGAGTTCTTCATGGTCCGCGTCGCCGGCCTGAAGCGCCGCATCACCACCGGCGTCGCCCAGCGCTCGGCCTCGGGCCTGTCGCCCACCAAGGTGCTGGAGAACATCCTCACCCGCGCCCGCGAGCTCATGGCCCGGCACGCCGCCTGCTTCCAGAACGACGTGGCCCCGGCGCTCGCCGAGGAGGACATCCACATCATCCGGTGGAGCGACCTCACCGAGAAGGAGCAGGCCCGGCTCTTCACGCTCTTCCGCAACAAGATCTTCCCGGTCCTGACCCCGCTGGCCGTCGACCCGGCGCACCCGTTCCCGTACATCTCCGGCTTGTCCCTGAACCTGGCCGTCACCGTGCGCAACCCGGTCTCCGGTCACGACCACTTCGCCCGTGTGAAGGTCCCGCCGATCCTGTCCCGGTTCCTCGAGGCCGGCCCGCAGCGCTTCGTCCCGCTGGAGGACGTCATCGCCGCGCACCTGGAGGAGCTGTTCCCCGGCATGGAGGTGCTGGACAGCCACATGTTCCGGGTGACCCGGAACGAGGACCTGGAGGTGGAGGAGGACGACGCGGAGAACCTGCTCCAGGCCCTGGAGAAGGAGCTGCTGCGGCGCCGCTTCGGTCCCCCGGTCCGCCTGGAGGTCGAGGAGTCGATCTCCCCGCAGGCCCTGGACACCCTGGTCCAGGAACTGAACATAGAGGACGCCGAGGTCTACCCGCTGCCCGGACCGCTCGACCTGACCGGGCTGTTCGCGATCGCCGGGCAGGACCGTCCGGAGCTGAAGTACCCGAAGTTCGTCGGCGGCACCCACCCGGACCTGGCCGAGGTCGAGTCCGCGCACGCCACCGACGTCTTCGCGGCGCTGCGCGAGCGCGACGTGCTGCTGCACCACCCGTACAACTCCTTCTCCACCTCCGTGCAGCGCTTCCTGGAGCAGGCCGCGCAGGACCCGGACGTCCTGGCCATCAAGCAGACGCTGTACCGCACCTCCGGCGACTCCCCGATCGTGGACGCCCTGATCGACGCCGCCGAGGCCGGCAAGCAGGTGCTGGTGCTGGTCGAGATCAAGGCGCGCTTCGACGAGCAGGCCAACATCAAGTGGGCCCGCAAGCTGGAGGAGGCCGGCTGCCACGTCGTCTACGGCCTGGTCGGGCTGAAGACGCACTGCAAGCTGTCGCTCGTGGTCCGCCAGGAGGGCGACACGCTGCGCCGCTACAGCCACGTCGGCACCGGCAACTACCACCCGAAGACCGCCCGGCTCTACGAGGACCTCGGGCTGCTGACCGCCGACGCGCAGGTCGGCGCCGACCTGTCCCACCTGTTCAACCGGCTCTCCGGCTACTCGCGCCGCGAGACCTACAACCGCCTGCTGGTGGCCCCGCGCAGCCTGCGCGACGGGCTGGTCTCGCGGATCCTCGCGGAGATCACCCACCATCGCGAGGGCCGGCCCGCGTACATCCGGATCAAGGCCAACTCGATGGTCGACGAGGCGATCGTCGACGCCCTCTACCGGGCCTCGATGGCCGGCGTGCCCGTCGACGTCTGGGTGCGCGGCATCTGCGCGCTGCGCCCGGGGGTGCCGGGCCTGTCGGAGAACATCCGGGTGCGCAGCGTGCTCGGCCGCTTCCTGGAGCACTCCCGGGTCTTCGTCTTCGGCAACGGAGGCGACCCCGAGGTGTGGCTCGGCAGCGCCGACATGATGCACCGCAACCTCGACCGCCGGATCGAGGCGCTGGTCCGGGTCGCCGACCCGGCGCACCGCGCCTCCCTGAACCGATTCCTGGAGACCGGAACCTCGGACTCCACCTCGTCCTGGTGGCTCGGCCCGGACGGGGACTGGACCCGGCACAGCACCGACGCCGAAGGGCGTCCGCTGCCCCACATCCAGGAGATGCTCATCGATGCGCGGAGGCGCCGGCGTGGCCCAGCGACACCCTGACACGGCAGCGACGCCCGCCGGCCTGACCGCCGGCGGGCTCCCCGACCGTGAGGCCGGTGCGGTCCTCGGACAGTACCTGCGGGAGGAGGCCACGGCCTTTCTGCGCGCACTGGCACCACGTGAGGGCGAACCCGGCCGGCCTCAGGACGACACCGCCGAGAGCGGCCGCCAGATGCGCCGCTCGGCCCGCCGCATCGCCGGCACCCTGCACACCTTCGGGTCGCTCACCGACCCGGGCTGGGCCGACCCCCTGCGGGCCGAGCTCGGCTGGCTCACCGACACCCTCGGCCGCGAGCACCGCTACGCCGCCCGGCTCAGCCGGCTGATCGGCGCACTGCAGCGGCTGGCCTCCGCGGAGGACACGGGGGGCATCCCCGCCGCTCCCGCCGACGACGACCTCGGCCTGTGGCTGCCGGTGCCCACCGTGCCGGACCCGGCGTCCGCAGCGTCCGAACCGCCCCGCGAGCGCCTGGGCGGCGTCGCGGAGACCCCACGCGGCACGACGGCGGCGCCCCAGGCGCCCGCCGAGGTCCCGGAACCGCTGACCGCGGTGGCCCACGCCGCCGGGACCCGTCGCTCGCCGGCTCCGCCGCAGGCCGCCGAACGCGGCGGCGCCGCGGGCGGCCCGCTCGCCGTGGGCGCCGCCCGGGCCGGTGCCCTGCTGGAACGTCAGCTCACGCTCGCCCGGACCCGGGCGCACTCCGCCGCCCTGCAGGCCATGGGCTCCTCGCGGTTCCACGCGGTGGTGGACGCGGTGGCGGTGCTCGCCTCCGAGGTGCCGCTGTCCCCCACGGCGCGCAAACCCGCCGCCACCTTGCTGCCGCTGCTGGCGGAGCAGGCCCACGCCCGGCTCACCGAGGCCGCGGCCGCACTGCCGCTGACGCGCGCACGGCACCCGTACAACGGCGAGACGCTCCACGCCGCGCTCGCCGGCGAACTGCCCGCAGAACGCCAGGACGCCGCGTGGAACCGGGTCCGCGTCCTGTTGCGGCTGCGCCGCTACTCCCAGGAGGTGCTGGCCTGCGACGACGGGGACTCCGCCGCCCGGCTGGCCGCCGCGGCGCGGGTGCTGGAGCAGCACCGCGAGGCCTCGGAGGCCGCGACCGCGGTGACCGCCGCCGCCCGCACCCCGCGGATCGCCCCCGCCACCGCCTACGCGCTGGGCGTGCTCCACGCCGACCAGCGCCTGGAGGTGGAGGCGGCCCGGTACGCCTTCGCCCACCTTTGGTCGCGCTGACGGTCGCGCCGACCGTCCGGCCCGCCCGTGGGGGCGGCCCGTGACCCGCAACCCGGAAAGGAGCACCGCCATCGCCTCCACCGGAACCGCCGACACCCCGATCCTCGCCGCCGGAGCGGTGCTGTGGCGCCGCTCCCCGTTCGACGACGGCCTGGAGATCGCACTGATCCACCGCCCCAAGTACGACGACTGGTCGCTTCCCAAGGGGAAGTTGAAGCGCGGGGAGACGGCGCTGGACGGCGCGCTCCGCGAGGTCAAGGAGGAGACCGGGCTCGACTGCGTGCCCGGGCGGGTGCTCCCGTCCTCCACCTATCTCGTGGAAGGGCGCACGAAGATTGTGCGTTACTGGGCCGCCGAGGCGCGCGAGGGTTCCTTCGCCCCGAACCACGAGGTCGACCGCATGCTCTGGCTTCCGCCGGCCGCCGCGCGCAACCGGCTCACCCATGAGCGGGACCGTGCCGTGCTCGACGCGTTCCTGCGCGGAACGCGCATGTGACGGTGGCACGCTGAGACGTACGCCACTCGGTGTGGGCTACAGCACCGCACTGATATGCGAGGTTCACCTTGCGTTCACCCTTGGCCGTCGACCACTTCACCTGATCTGCCTAATTTCGGCCTTACCGGTGAGCGAGCAGCCGCCGGGTGGATGCAGAAATCCATACCTCTGCTTCGCCGTCCACCGGCGGGCTTCAGGAAGGAATCACCAAAGGTGAAGCTTCAGCGTAAGAGCGGGCTCCGCGCCCTGGCCGTCGGCGCGGTCGCGGTCTCGGGTGCCCTCATGCTCACTGCGTGCGGTTCGGACGACAACACAAACGCGGGCGGCGACAGCAGCAAGGCACCCACGTCGTCCAGCAGCATCAAGTGCGCGGACAAGGGCGGCCAGCTCCTCGCTTCGGGCTCCTCGGCGCAGCAGAACGCCATGGACGCCTGGGTCAAGAACTACCAGCAGGCCTGCACCGACGCCCAGATCAACTACAAGGCGTCGTCCTCCGGTGAGGGCATCATCGACTTCAACAACGGCACGGACGGCTTCGCCGGATCCGACTCGCCGCTGAAGCCCGAAGAGGTCGAGGCGTCCAAGAAGGTCTGCACCGACGGCACCGGCATCAGCATCCCGATGGTCGGCGGCCCGATCGCCATCGGTTACAACGTCTCCGGCGTGGACAACCTGGTCCTGGACGCCCCGACCCTGGCCAAGATCTTCGACTCGAAGATCACCACCTGGGACGACGCGGCCATCAAGAAGCTGAACCCGGACGCCAAGCTCCCCAGCTCCAAGATCCAGACCTTCCACCGCCAGGACGAGTCCGGCACCACGGACAACCTCACCAAGTACTTCAACGGTGCCGCCAAGGACGCGTGGCCGTACGAGCACGCCAAGGCGTGGGCGGGCAAGGGCGGCCAGTCCGCCGCCAAGTCCGCCGGTGTCGCGGCCCAGGTCAAGCAGGTCAACGGCTCGATCGGTTACTTCGAGCTCTCCTACGCGACCGCCAACAGCATCAAGACGGTGAAGATCGACACCGGCGCCTCCGCCCCGGTCGAGGCCACCGCCGACAACGCCTCCGCCGGCATCGCGCAGGCGAAGGTCGTGGGCACCGGTGCCGACCTGTCCCTGGACATGTCCGCCGCCTACACCACCAAGGCCGACAACGCCTACCCGATCGTCCTGGTGACCTACGAGATCGCCTGCGACAAGGGCAACAAGGCCGAGACCCTGCCGCTGGTGAAGTCCTTCCTGGGCTACACCGCGTCCGAGGAGGGCCAGTCGATCCTGTCCGAGGCCGGCTACGCGCCGCTCCCGGCCGAGATCGCCACGAAGGTCCGCTCCACCGTGGACGCCCTGTCCTAACCCAGTCGACCGGCCCCGCGACGCACGTCGCGGGGCCGGTCGCACTTCCGGTGCACCGCCGCCGGGGGAGTGATCCCCCACCCAGACCGGAGAGAAAACCGATGGCTATAACCGCACAGAAGCCCACCCCGCCACCGTCCGCCAGGCATGCCGGGGCCACCGTCACGCGCGCCGGCGACAAGATCTTCTCAGGCCTGTCCCGTGGTTCCGGCATCCTGCTGCTGGTGATCATGGCGTCGATCGCGATCTTCCTGACGATCCGCGCGATCAACGCGATCTCCAAGGACCAGGGCAACTTCCTGACCACCTTCGAGTGGAACGCCGGCGCGAACCCGCCGGTCTTCGGCATCGCCGTGCTCGCCTACGGCACGATCGTCAGCTCGGTCATCGCGATGGTCATCGCGGTCCCGATCGCCGTCGGCATCGCGCTGTTCATCTCGCACTACGCGCCGCGCCGCATTGCCTCGCCGCTGTCGTACATCGTCGACCTGCTCGCCGCCGTGCCCAGCATCATCTACGGCCTGTGGGGCGCGCTCTTCCTGGTCCCGCACCTGGTCGGCCTGAACATGTGGCTGGACGAGTACCTCGGCTGGACCGTCGTCTTCGAGAAGGAAGACCCCCAGGGCGCGGCCCGCTCGATCTTCACCGTCGGCATCCTGCTGGCGATCATGATCCTCCCGATCATCACCAACGTCAGCCGCGAGGTCTTCCGCCAGGTGCCGCGGATGCACGAGGAGGCCGCCCTGGCCCTCGGCGCGACCCGCTGGGAGACCATCCGCATGTCGGTGCTCCCCTTCGCCCGGTCCGGCATCATCAGCGCCTCGATGCTCGGCCTCGGCCGCGCGCTCGGCGAGACGATGGCCGTCGCCACGGTGCTGTCCGCCGCGCCCATCCTGTCGGTGCACGTCCTGGACCCGGTCGGCGGGACCTTCTCCCAGAACATCGTCGCCAAGTTCGGCGAGGCCAACGAGTTCGGCCGTGACGCACTGATCGCCTCCGGTCTGGTGCTCTTCGTCATCACCCTGCTCGTCAACGGTGCCGCCCGCGCGATCATCGCCAAGCGCAAGGAATACTCGGGGGCCAACGCATGAGCCACGCAGTAGCAGACAAGCGCTCCGCCCCCGCGGTGCCGCAGCGGGCCCTGGCCCAGCGCCGGCTCCCCAAGTGGGCTCCCGCGGGCATAGCCGCCGGCGCGCTCGTGCTCGCCGTCGGCATCGGCCTCGGAGCGAGCCTGGACAGCAAGATCCAGTGGGGTCTGATCGCCGTCCTGCTGTTCGTCCTCGGCACCTACGCGATCGCCGCGATGGTCGAGGGCCGCCGCCAGGCCAAGGACCGGGTCGCCACCAGCGTCATCTGGGCGTCCTTCGTCCTCGCCGCGCTCCCCCTGTACTCGCTGATCCAGACCACGGTCAGCAAGGGTGTCAAGATCCTCGACGGCGCCTTCCTGTCGCACTCCATGAACGGCGTGCTGACCATCGGCGAGGGCGGCGGTGTCTACCACGCCATCATCGGCACCCTGGAGCAGGTCGGCATCGCCACCGCCATCGCGGCCCCGATCGGCATGATGACCGCCGTCTACCTCGTCGAGTACGGCAAGGGCCGGCTCGCCACGGCGGTGACCTTCTTCGTCGACGTCATGACGGGCATCCCGTCGATCGTCGCCGGTCTGTTCATCCTGTCGACCTGGAACCTGCTGCTGGGCTTCGGCCCCTCGGGCTTCGCCGGCGCCATGGCCCTGGCCATCCTGATGATGCCGGTGGTCGTCCGCTCGACCGAGGAGATGCTCAAGCTCGTCCCGAACGAGCTGCGCGAGGCCTCGCTGGCGCTCGGTGTCCCCAAGTGGCGCACCATTGTGAAGGTGGTCATCCCGACCGCGATCGGCGGCATCACCACGGGCGTCATGCTCGCGATCGCCCGCATCGCCGGTGAGAGCGCCCCCATCGCGCTGTTGGTCTTCGGCAACAACCTGATCAACAACGACCCGTTCAACGGCCCTCAGGCCTCACTGCCGTTCTACATCTACCAGCAGTACCAGAACGGCAACGAGCCGAGCTACGACCGGGCGTGGGCGGCGGCACTCGTGCTGATCGCCTTCGTCATGATCCTCAACCTTGTGGCGCGCAGCATCGCGCGCTGGAAGGCCCCGAAGACCGGTCGCTGACGCGGCCAACATCAGCGACCCAAGGATTGCGAGCAACACCACCATGGCCAAGCGAATCGACGTCAGCGGACTCTCCGCCTACTACGGCGGCTTCAAGGCGATCGACGACATCTCGATGAACATCGAGCCGCGCACGGTGACGGCCTTCATCGGCCCGTCCGGCTGCGGCAAGTCCACCTTCCTGCGCACCCTCAACCGCATGCACGAGGTCACCCCCGGCGGCCGCGTCGAGGGCAAGGTGCTCCTGGACGACGAGAACCTCTACGGCCCCGGCGTGGACCCGGTCTCCGTGCGCCGCACGGTCGGCATGGTCTTCCAGCGCCCCAACCCGTTCCCGACGATGTCGGTCTACGACAACGTCGCGGCCGGCCTGAAGCTGAACGGCGTCAAGAAGAAGAGCGACCTCGACACGATCGTCGAGAAGTCGCTGCGCGGCGCCAACCTCTGGAACGAGGTCAAGGACCGCCTCAACAAGCCCGGCTCGGGCCTGTCCGGCGGTCAGCAGCAGCGTCTGTGCATCGCCCGCGCCATCGCGGTCGAGCCCCAGGTCCTGCTCATGGACGAGCCCTGCTCCGCGCTCGACCCGATCTCCACCCTCGCCATCGAGGACCTGATCGGTGAGCTCAAGGAGCGTTTCACCATCGTCATCGTGACCCACAACATGCAGCAGGCCGCGCGCGTCTCCGACCGCACCGCCTTCTTCAACCTGTCGGCGGTGGGCCAGCCCGGCAAGCTGATCGAGATCGACGAAACCGAGCGCATCTTCTCCAACCCGTCCGTCCAGGCGACCGAGGACTACATCTCCGGCCGCTTCGGCTGATCCGTCCCGCAGCCGGCCACAGCCGTCCTGCGGTGCTGCATGGCGGTGCCACCGCAAGGCGAAGGGCCCGCCCCCCGTACGGGGGGCGGGCCCATTTGCGTCGTACCCGGGGCGCAGTACCCGGGGGCGGGTCGTCCCCGGCTCAGCCGAAGGCCACGTGCACCACGGCGTAGACCAGCGCGGCCACCAGCGCCGCGGCCGGCATGGTGATGAACCAGCCGGTCACGATGTTCTTCGCGACGCCCCAGCGGACCGCGTTGACCCGCTTCGTCGCACCGACGCCCATGATGGCCGAGGTGATGATGTGGGTCGTGGAGATCGGCGCCTTGAAGATGTAGGCGGTCGTGTAGAGGATCGACGCCGCCGTGGTCTCGGCGGCGAAGCCCTGCGGCGGGTCCAGCTCGATGATCTTGCGGCCGAGGGTGCGCATGATGCGCCAGCCGCCGGCGTACGTACCGAGCGAGAGCATCGCCGCGCAGGCGAACTTCACCCACAGCGGGATCCCGTCGCCCTCCTCCTGGACGTCGGCGATGGTCAGCGCGAGCACCACGACGCCCATCGTCTTCTGCGCGTCCTGCAGGCCGTGGCCGAGCGCCATGCCCGCGGCCGAGACGGTCTGCGCGATGCGGAAGCCGCGCTTGGCCTTGTGGGGGTTGGCCTTGCGGAAGATCCACAGGATGGCCAGCATCACCAGGTAACCGACGACCAGCCCGACGACCGGCGACAGGAACATCGGCAGGATGACCTTGTCCACCACCCCGGACCAGATGACCCCCGTGCCGCCGGCCAGCGCCGCCCCCACCAGACCACCGAAGAGCGCGTGGCTGCTGGAGGAGGGCAGCCCGTAGTACCAGGTGATCAGGTTCCAGACGATCGCCCCGACCAGCCCGGAGAAGAGGATCGCCATGCCGGTCTGCCCGTGCGGCGTCTCGATCAGGCCCTCGCTGACGGTGTGGGCGATCCCGGTGCCGAGGAAGGCGCCGGCGAGGTTCATCACCGCGGCCATCGCCAGCGCGGCCCGCGGGGTCAGCGCCCGGGTGGACACGGAGGTGGCGATGGCGTTCGCGGAGTCGTGGAAGCCGTTGGTGTACGTGAAGAAGAGCGCGACGCCGATGGTCACGACCAGAGAGAAGGTCTCCACCGGGGTCAGGACTCCTTGACCGCGATGGTCTCCACGGTGTTGGCCACGTGTTCGAAGGCGTCCGCCGCCTCCTCCAGGACGTCCACGATCTGCTTGAGCTTGAGCACCTCGATGGCGTCGTACTTGCCGTTGAAGAGGTGCGCCAGCAGCTTGCGGTGGATCTGGTCCGCCTGGTTCTCCAGCCGGTTGACCTCGATCCAGTACTCGGTGAGGTTGTCCATGGTCCGCAGGTGCGGCATCGCCTCGGCGGTCAGTTCGGCCGCCCTGGCCAGCACCTCGATCTGCTGCTCGACCCCACGGGGCAGTTCCTCGACCTGGTACAGCACCACCAGGTCGACGGCCTCCTCCATGAAGTCCATGATGTCGTCGAGGGACGACGCCAGGGAGTAGATGTCCTCCCGGTCGAAGGGCGTGATGAAGGAGGAGTTCAGCTGGTGGAAGATCGCGTGCGTGGCGTCGTCCCCCGCGTGCTCCGCGGCACGCATCCGTTCCGCGATCTCCGAGCGGGTGGCCGAATCGGCCCCGAGCAGTTCCATGAGGAGCTTCGACCCTGTGACGATGTTGTCCGCGGATGCGGCGAACATGTCGTAGAAGCTCGTCTCCCTGGGGGTCAGACGAAAGCGCACGTGAAGTCCTCGGAATACATCGGTTTCGGTCGCATTGATGCTAGGCGCATCATCCGGCAACAGCTAACCGGCGTCCTACAGTGTCGCTCATCACCGCGGGTGTGCCCTAGCTGGGGTTCTGCACGCACCCTCGCACATTGGGGCGAATTCGGTACGATATACCCTGCCGGGGTATAGGGGGCAGGAGGGACATCATGACGGTCATCGAGACCGGTGGCACCGAGGAACAGGCGCAGTCGCCGGCGGACGACGCCGGGGACGCTCCGGAGCACGGGCACGAGGCGCACCAGCACGGCTACGCCAAACAGAAGGACCAGCACCTCAAGCGGCTGCGCCGCGTCGAGGGGCAGATCCGCGGTCTGCAGCGGATGGTCGAGCAGGACGTGTACTGCATCGACATCCTCACCCAGGTGTCGGCCGGTACGAAGGCTCTGCAGTCCTTCGCCCTCCAGTTGCTGGAGGAGCACCTGCGGCACTGCGTCGCGGACGCCGCGGCGAAGGGCGGACCGGAGGCCGACGACAAGGTGGCCGAGGCCACCGCCGCCATAGCCCGGCTGCTCCGGAGCTAGCGACCGGCCCCTGCCGACCACCGGGTCCCCTGCGCGGGCACGCGGGGGCTCACGTTCAGCACCTCGTCGATGCGCTCGGAACTCAGCCGTTCCTCGGTCGTCGCCGACGCCACGATCATCAGCTCGCAGCACAGCTCGATCTCCGCGAGGGCCACGTGGACCTGATCGTCCTGGTCCAGGAGCCACACCGCCACGTGCACCACCTCCTCCCCGCCCAGCGTAGGGACTGGTGCACGGTCCGTGCATGACACGGACGGGCCATTTCGGCAAGCCCTCAGGGGCCGGTCGCAGAAACGATCTTCCCCGTGTAGATGTCGGTCTCCCGGGGCAGCATGACCCGCACCGGCACCCCGAATCCGTACATCCCGGTCGTCGAGATCACCGTGACCTGCGCCGGCGCGCTCCGTACGCCCGCGCCCCCGCCGTTGCTGAAGGTGAACCGCTGCCGCACCTTGCGCAGCCGGCCGTCCTCGTCGAGCCAGGCGTCGAACGGGACCCGGGTCACGGTGAAGCCCTCCGCCGCGGCCGCGAGCTCCGCCCGCACCAGCGGGGAGGCGATGCGTGCGGCGTCCGCGATGTCCGTGACCCCCTGGTAGTGGCGCACCCGCACCCCGTCCAGGGTCTCCGTCCCGGTCTGCCGCACCTCCCGCGCCCCCCGCAGCAGCTCCACGGCCACCAAGGGGTCGGTCGCGCCCCCCGTGACGAGGTTGCCGTCCGGCAGCCTGGTCGTGTCGACCCGCACCCACTTGTCGGCGGGCACGCCCTCGCCCCGGTTCTTCATGTAGAGGGCGCCGGGCGTCAGCAGCTCCGTGACCGGCTCGTGCTCGGCGTCCCCGGCCGCGTCCGGCGGCAGGACCACCTGGAGGTGGCCGCGGCGCTCGGCGTAGTCGAAGGAGCCGGTGCCCCTGATGGCGATCTTCGTGCCGCCGCTGGCCATCTCCATCGACGTGACGATCTTCGAGCTGCCCGCGGCGGCCAGGGAGTCCACCGCCTGCCGCAGCGTCTCCCCCGCGTCGACCGGGACGCTGTCCACCTCGACGGCCTCACCGGCGGCCGAGCACCCCGCCACCGCCAGCGCGCACAACCCGAGACCCACGGCTGCCACAGTCGCCCGACCGAGCTGCCCCATCTCCGCCAACCCCCTGCACCCGCGCCTCGGACGTCGTCGGGCATAACGAGGGTCAGGGCACCGCGTCACGGCCGGTAGCTTTGTTCCGTGCCTCCCAGCGATCCGCCCCCGCCCGCCCACCGGGCGACCACCACCGAGAAGGGCGCCTTCTCCCGCGCGACCTGCGTCTGCGGCTGGCGGGGCCCGGCCCGCCGGGCGCGCGACCGCGCCCGGCGCGACGCCACCGACCACGAGCAGGGCTGACGACGGTCCGGCGGACGTCACATCCCCCACCCGCAACCGGTCACCTGTTCCCCACCGTCCTCACGGACGACCACACGGGGGAAGCGGAGCGGGAGGCCCCACTTTGAACCGACGAACTTTGATCCGCGGCGGCGCCGGCGTCGCCGCGGCGGGCTGGCTGGCCACGGCCTGCACCCCCGAGAGCGGCCGTCCCGCGCACGCGGGCAGCGCCGCGCCCGGCACCCCCGGCACCACCACGACGGCCGGCGGCTCCGCGTCACCCAGCGCCTCGCCGACCGCCCGCCCCGACTGGAAGGCCCTCGGCCGCACCCTGGACGGCAGCCTCGTCCTGCCCGACGACGCGGACTACGCCACCGCACGCCTGCTGTACAACACCCGCTTCGACGGGCAGCGCCCCGCCGCCGTGGCGTACGTCTCCGGCACCGAGGACATCCGCGCGTGCCTGGACTTCGCCCGCCGCACCGGCGTCCCCGTCTCGGTCCGCAACGGCGGGCACTCCTACGCCGGCTACTCCGGCGGCAAAGGCCGGCTCGTCCTCGACGTCTCGTCCATGGCCTCGGTGAGCCTGTCCGGCGGCACCGCGACCATCGGGGGCGGGGCGAAGCTCATCGACGTCTACACCAAGCTCGGCGCGAGCGGCCGCACCCTGCCGGCCGGCTCGTGCCCGACGGTCGGCATATCCGGCCTCACCCTGGGCGGCGGCCACGGGGTGCTCAGCCGCGCGTACGGGCTGACCTGCGACAGCCTCACCGGCGCCGAGATCGTCACGGCGGGCGGCCGGGTGCTGCGCTGCAGCGCCAGCGAGAACCCGGAGCTGTTCTGGGCGCTGCGGGGCGCGGGCGGCGGCCAGTTCGGCGTGGTCACCCGGCTGACGTTCGACACGCAGGCCTCCCCGCAGGTCGTCACCGGCTACCTGACCTGGCCCTGGAGCAAGGCCGCCGCCGTCCTGCGCGCCTGGCAGGAGTGGGGGCCCACCCAGCCCGACGAGATCTGGTCCGCCCTGCACCTGGACAAGTCGGGCACCGGATCCCCGCAGATCAGCATCGCCACCGTGGGCATCACCTCGCGCGACGGGCTCGCGAACGCCGTCGACCGGCTCGCCGACACCATCGGCGCCCCCGCGACCAGCGTCTCCCTGCACCCGCGCTCCTACCTCGACGCCGCCCTCGCGTACGCGGGCTGCTCGAACCTGAGCACCGCCCAGTGCCACCTGCCCGGTACCACCCCGGGTCGCAGCCCCTCCGGCCGGCTCGGCCGGGAGACCTACGCGGCCCGCTCGGACTTCTACGACCGCTCGCTCTCCGCCGCCGGCATCCAGACCCTCCTGTCCCAGGTGGAGGGGCTCCGCTCCGGCTCCGGCAGCGTCTCCCTCACCGCGCTGGGCGGCGCCGTCAACCGTGTCTCGCCCACGGCCACCGCCTTCGTGCACCGGCGCTCGCGCTTCCTGGCGCAGTACATAGAGAGCCCCGGCACCACGGGCTGGCTGACCGGGCTCCACACGGCCATGCGCCGCCACGCCTCCGGCGCCGCCTACCAGAACTACACCGACGCCACGCTGACCGACTGGCGCACCGCCTACTACGGCTCGGCCGCCGACAAGCTGACCCGCCTGAAGACCCGCTACGACCCCTCGCGGCTGTTCAGCTTCCAGCAGGCCCTGTAACGAGGCCCCGTCCGCCGGCGGCGGCCGTCAGGCGGCCAGGTCCCTGTCGACCGCCGACGGCTCCGGGTAGGGCTCGCCCCGGCGGGCCCCCGGCGACCGGCCGGGCGAGGCCTGCACGAGCACGCCGATGCGGGACCCCGCAACGGCCTTCGTCAGCGGTGTCAGCAGGGCCAGCGCCGCCGGGGCCAACAGCAGCGCGACGGCCGTGCCGAGGGCGAAGCCGCCCAGGACGTCGGTGGGGTAGTGCACGCCCATGTAGACGCGGCAGAAGCCCTCGGCCAGCGCGACGGCGATGGCCGCCAGGCCCCACTTGCGGCTGACCATGAACAGCCCCATCGCGACGGCCATCGTCAAGGTGGCGTGGTCGCTGACGAAGGAGAAGTCGGTCTTCCCCTTCACCAGGACGTCGATGCCCTCGTGGTCCACGAAGGGCCGGGGCCGGTCCACGAAGTTCCGCAGCGGGATGTTGAGCGCCAGCGCGATCGACGCCGCCAGCCCGGCCCAGATCACACCCGCCACGGCCGTCGGCGCCTCGGTGCCGCTGCGGCGCGCCACGCGCCACCAGCACCAGCCGGCGATCAGCACCATGAGCAGGATCAGGCCGTACTCGCCGACGGCCTCCATCACACGGTCGAACCAGCGCGGGGCGTCCTTCGCGAGCCCGTTGATGTCGCGGAGCAGACTGACGTCGGGGTTCGAGCCGTCCAGTGAGAGCTCTGCCACCGGTGTCCCTCACTCTCTTCCGCCGCACCCCCGTGCACGTCCGTGTGGGAGTTGATTCTCCCCCGTCCAACGGACGGCACGGTACGTCGCGTTCCGGTCTCCACCGGATGATCACCAAGGTGTTATCGAAGGGAGACACGTTCCCGCATGCCGGGGCCGGGTGTTCACCCACGGCGACGCCGCGGCGGGCGCGCGACGGTCACACCGCCGCCGCACCTGCCGCCGTCACGCGCGTCGCCCCGATGTAGTCCGGGGTGTCGATCTTGTCGAAGCGGATCACCGCGCCCGTGTAGGGAGCGTTGATCATGTAGCCGCCGCCGACGTAGATCCCCACGTGGTGGATGGACCGCGGGTCGGTCAGGTCGTACGCGAAGAAGACCAGGTCGCCCGGGAGCAGCTCGTCCCGCTTCGGGTGCGGTCCGGCGTTCCACTGGTCGTTGGCCACGCGCGGCAGCTCGATCCCCACCGAGTGGTACGCCGCCTTCGTCAGGCCCGAGCAGTCGAACCTGCCGCCCTGCTCCGGCGTGCCGTTGCCGCCCCACAGGTACTTCGTCCCCAGCTTCTGCTGGGCGTAGTAGATCGCGCCCGCCGACTGTCGCGACGGCCCCACCGGGCCCACGGGCGCCGCGAAGCTCTTCTGCAGGGTCGTGATGATCCGGACGTAGTTCTGCGTCTCCCGGATCCGCGGCACCCCGCCGGCCTGGATGACGCGGTACGCACCCGCGTTATACGCGGCGAGCATGTTCTCCGTCGGGTCCCCCGGCACGTCCTTGACGTAGCCCGCCAGCTCGCAGTCGTACGAGGCTGCCGAGGGGATGGCGTCCGCCGGGTCCCACACGTCGCGGTCCCCGTCACCGTCCCCGTCCACGCCGTGCGTCGCCCACGTCCCGGGGATGAACTGCGCTATCCCCTGCGCCTGCGCCGCGCTCTGCGCCTTCGGGTTCCAGCCGCTCTCCTGGTAGAGCTGTGCCGCCAGCAGCGCCGGGTTGATGGCCCCGCAGAGGTTCCCCCACTTCTGCACCAGGCCCTGGTACGCCGCCGGCACCGCCCCCGTGGCGAGCGTCACCGCCCCGCCCCCGCCCGTCAGCTTCGCCGCCACCAGGTACGTACCGACCACGAGCAGCATGACGAACGACATGAAGAGGCCACCCACGACCCCCGACACCAGCCAGGCCTTCCGCGCGGTCCGTGAAGCCGCCGTCACCCGCCCCACCCCTTCGTCACATCACCCTGCCCGGCACGGAAGGTGACGGTGCGCCAGGCCCTGGGGAGCATCCCCACCCGCAGCGCCGCCAATCGTTGCCCTCCGCTCACCACCGTGATACACAGAGTAGTCAACAAAGTCCCATCGAACACCGGATCGCACGCCAGTGTGTCCAGTCTGGCGGTTGCGGCCCGGATCACACCGGGGAATCGGCTGAGAAAGTCGCCGAGTCGACATACGACGGCGGCATCCTCCGCCAAGATAGACCTTGGCTCCTTGCGCCCCGTCGAGGACGCCAACTGATCTAGCGTGGTGGTGAGTTCTCATGTTCCTGGCGGCCGACAAGGGCGACATCAACACCATCATCGGTGGTATCGCCCCGGACTGGGGGCCTTTCGGTTCCCTGGGGAACGAAGCACGCGTCATGATCGAGGTGGTCATGGCAGTGGCGATCCTGCTCTGCCTGGCCATCGCGATCTGGGGCGCGGCGAAACAGCGCATCGGAGCCACGGCACTCCGCGACACCTTCAGTGCGGAGCAGGGCAAGGGACTGATCATCGCCGGCCTGACCGGCGTGTTCATCATCGGCTCCCTCGGCACGCTCTTCACCATCGTCTACGGGATGGCGGTCTAGCGACCACGCGTCGGACTCCGCCCCATCCCCTGCGCACTGTCCCCGAGGGGCCCGTCCCGGCCCCGCACCCCACCCGAGGCTGTCTGCTGATGCCCACTCACCCGATGACCCCCGAGGGGGCGAGCCCCCGATGAGCCTCGGCCAGGACGGCCCCCCGACCCGTACCCGTCTCCCCGAGCCCCCGCCCGGCACCGGCGGCCCCTCCCGCCGCCCGCAGCGCTCCAGCCGCAGCCTCGTCACGGTCGTCGGCGTCGTCGTGCTCCTCATCGCCGCCATCGCCTTCGCCAACCGCGGCGGCGGCTCCCCCTCCGACTCCCCCGGCGGCGGCAGCCAGAGCGGCGGCTCCTCCAACGGCGCCCGTTCCCAGCCCACATCCCCCACCGGCACGAAGCCGGTCAACGGCAAGGACGCGGGCATCCCCACGGGTTACGCCCGCACCGACCAGGGCGCGCAGTCGGCGGCCGCCAACTACGCCGTGGCGCTCGGCTCCGACGGCATGTTCGACGAGGCCCGCCGCCACACGATCGTCGCGGCGATCCACGCCCCCGAGGTCGTCGACCGCCTCCAAGGTGACCTCGACCGTGCCTACTCGCCCGGTTTCCTCGCCAACGTGGGGCTCAACGAGGACGGAAGCGTGCCGGACGGCTACACGTTCGTCTCCCGCACCGTCCCCGTGGGCACCCGCGTGACGGGCTTCTCCAAGAACGCGGCGACCGTCGAGGTGTGGAGCACGGGCCTCGTCGGCCTGGCCGGGGAGGGCTCGACGAAGCCCGTGAGCCAGACGTGGTTCACCATCACCGAGCAACTCGTCTGGGTTGACGGGGACTGGAGAATCGAGACGTCCGGCCAGAAGGAGGGACCCGCGCCCGTCAACGGCGACAACCGCGCGGCCGACGCCGAGGAAATCGCCAACGCGGTCCAGGGTTACGGAGGGTTCACGTATGCCAGGTAGCCACCGGCGCCGCGCGCTGTCCCTGACCGCCCTAATCGCGGCTGCCCAGACGACCCTCGTGCTGGCCGCCTCACGCGCGGCGGCCGCACCCAGCCCCACCCCCAGCCCGAGCGGCAGCAGCAACCCGTGCGACCTGATCGTGGGGCAGGCCCGCGACTACTGCGAGGGCGGCACAGGGTCCAAGAACACCCCCTCCGTGGCGGACCCCCTCGACCCCCTGGACTCGCTCGCGCGCGGCTGCGCCGACGCCGCCGCCTGGGTCATCGACGGCCTCTCCAAGGCCGTCAACAGGACCGCGGCCGTGGACTTCACCAACAAGGCGTTCCTCACCCAGTACGCCGTCGTCTTCGCCGCCTCCACCTTCCTCACGCTCCTCCTGTGGCTGCTGGCCGTCGCCAAGCGCGCCGTGCGCGGGGTGCCCCTCACCGAGGCGCTGACCGAGGCGGTCGGCTTCCTCTGGCTCACCGTGATCGCCTCCGCCTTCACGCCGCTGATCCTCTACACCGTCGTGTCGGCCACCGACGGCATCACGGAGGTCATCGCCTCGGGCACCTCCGCCGGCACCGACACGTTCTTCGGCTCGTTCCAGGACGCGTTGACCAAGGACTCCGACATCGGCGGCGGCCCGATCATGCTGATCGTGGTCTCCCTGGTGTCCGTGCTCGCCGCCGGCGTCCTGTGGCTCGAACTCGTCATCCGTGCCGCCCTGCTGTACGTCGGCGCGCTGCTCGGCACCGCCGTGTACTCGGGCCTGGTCGACAAGAACATGTGGCACCACGTGCGCCGTTGGGCCGGGATCATGATCGCGGTGATCCTCGTCAAACCGGTGATCGTGGTCGTGCTGGGCCTCGCGGGCGCGCTCAGCGGCTCCGACGGGCCCACCGCGTTCGGCGCCGTCGTATCGGGTCTGGCCATCATCCTGCTGGCCATCTTCGCCAGCGCGATGATCTACCGCTTCGTCCCCGGCTTCGGCGACGACGTGGCCAGCCTCCGCAGCAACCGCAAGGCGAGCGCCGAGTCCCAGGCCGCCGCCGTCATCTCCTCCCCGGCCGCGCTGGTGAAGCAGGGCATCAAGACGCACAGCACCCGCGGCGGCCCCCAGGAGCAGGCCTCGGGCGGCGGCGCACAGCCCACGAACGCCGTGCCCAGCGGCATCGCCGCGCACAGCAGCCGCAACGGCACCGCGCCGGCGCCGGCCCCCGCGCCGCGCACGAACCCTGACCGCGGCAACGGCGGCGGAACCACCAGCAAGACAGCAGGAGGCGAAAGCCGGTGACGTCCCAGCCCTACGCCGCACCGCAGCAGCGCCGGACGTACCTGATCGGCAAGGCACGTCCCAACGCCATCGTCGGCAAGAACCGCGAGACCGGTGAGATCGCCCTGATCATCGTCGGCGCGTTCCTCGGCATGATGAGCGGCCTGCTGATCCCCGTGCTGCCGCTGCGCATCCTCGGCCTGACGGGCTGGCCGCTGCTCGCCTTCGCCGCCGTCTACATGCCCTACCGGCGCCGCACCTTCTACCGCTGGTTCGAGATCAACCGCAGCTACCGCCGCACACTGCGGTCGGCCGCGACGTACCGCTCCACCGCCGCCGAGTCCGGCACCCGGCTCGACGGCCGCGAGGTGGAGATCGGACCGCCCCCCGGCATCGGCCGCATCACCTGGCTGTCGGCACCTTTCGGCCCGGACGAGATCGCCGTGCTGCTGCACGTCGACCGGCGCACCGTGACCGCCGCCATCGAGATCGAGGGCCCCGGCGTCGGCCTGCGCGACAGCGAGGACCAGGAGGCCCTGGTCGAACGCTTCGGCACCCTGCTGAAGCACGTGGCCAACGGCGACGGCTTCGTCACCCGGCTGCAGATGCTCGCCCGCACCCTCCCCGCCGACCCCGACGCCCACGCCAAGGACGTCGCCCAGCGCGGCAACGACCGGGCCGAGCAGTGGCTCAAGGACTCCTACGACCAGCTGCAGTCGATGGTGTCGACCTCGTCCGAGCAGCACCGCGCCTACCTCGTCGCGTGCATGCACTACAGCCGCGAGCTCGCCGCCGAGGGCAACGCCATCGCCCGCGCCGCGGGCGGCGCCCGCAAGTCCCTCGACAAGGACGCCGGCATCGCCGCCGTCATGGCCCGCGAACTCACCGACATCTGCGCCCGCCTCACCGAAGCCGACATCCGGGTCCGGCAACCGCTCGGCCAGGCGCGGCTGGCGTCGCTCATCCACTCCATGTACGACCCGGACCACCCGATCGACCACATCCAGGCGATGACCCGGCGCAACGCCTGGCCCGCAGAACTGGACGCCACCGAGCCGACCTTCCTCCAGGCCAAGACCCGCGAGTCGGCCACCCGCGCCCCCTGGTGCCACTCCACGGCCTGGATCAAGGAGTGGCCGCTGACCCCCGTCGGCGTCAACTTCCTCGCCCCGCTGCTGGTCCACACCCCGGACGTGATCCGCACCGTCGCCGTCTGCATGGACCTCGAACCGACCGACGTCGCCATCGAGCGCATGCTCACCGAGAAGACCAACGACGACGCCGAGGCCAGCCGCGCCGCCAAGATGAACCGCGTCGTCGACCCCCGCGACCTCGCCCACCACACCCGCATCGACCAGCGCGGCGAGGACCTCGCCTCCGGAGCCGCGGGCGTCAACCTGGTCGGCTACATCACGGTCTCCTCCCGCTCCCCGGAGGCCCTGGCGCGCGACAAGCGCACGATCCGCGCCTCCGCGGGCAAGTCGTACCTCAAGCTGGAGTGGTGCGACCGCGAACACCACCGGGCGTTCGTCAACACGCTTCCGTTCGCGACCGGCATCCGCCGCTGAGGGGCCGGGAGGTAGCACCATGCGCCTGTGCGCACTTGACGCACCGTCTCCAGGGACGGCGCTAATGGGAAGGACGACAGGGACAACGATGCCACGCCGGAGCCTGCGCCCCAGGCGCGACGACCGCTGACGCCGAGGAGGCTCTCCACCCATGGCCATGCTGGACCCCCTCGCAGCGATCACCGACGCCTTCACCAGCTTCCTCTTCGGCAAGGTGGAGTCCACCCGGCTCCCCGTCCGCACCTCCACGGGCCAGGCCCAGGCCGTCTACATGCCGACCGCCGCACCCGGCCTCGGCGACTCCGGCGTGATCATCGGCCGCGAGGTCTACTCCGGCAAGGGCTACATCTACGACCCGTTCCAGCTGTACGGGCAGCAACTCCCCGCCCCCCACTGGCTGGTCCTCGGCGAGTCCGGCAACGGAAAGTCCGCCCTGGAGAAGACGTACGTCCTGCGGCAACTGCGCTTCCGCGACCGCCAGGTCGTCGTCCTGGACGCGCAGGGCGAGGACGGCGTCGGCGAGTGGAACCTCATCGCCAAGGCCCTCGGAATAACGCCCATCCGCCTCGACCCGATGGCGGCCCTCGACGGGGGCATCAAGCTCAACCCGCTCGACCCGGCGATCACCACCACGGGCCAGCTCGCCCTGCTCCGCACGATCATCGAGGTCGCGATGGGCCGCGGCCTGGACGAGCGTTCCGGCTTCGCGCTGAAGGTCGCCCACGCGTACGTCCACGACACGGTCACCGACCGCCAGCCGATCCTCACCGACATCGTGGACCGGCTGCGGCACCCCATGGCCGACTCGGCCGAGTCGATGAACGTCGACCTGGAGGACGTCCGCGCCTGGGGCCTGGACGTGGCCCTCGTCCTCGACCGGCTCGTCGACGGCGACCTGCGGGGCATGTTCGACGGCCCGACGACCGCCGGCATCGACCTCGACGCCCCGCTCATCGTCTTCGACCTGTCCCACATCGACCGCAACTCCATCGCCATGCCGATCCTCATGGCGATCGTCGGCGTCTGGCTGGAGCACACCTGGATCCGCCCCGACCGGAAGAAACGCATCTTCCTGGTCGAGGAGGCCTGGCACATCATCAACAGCCCGTTCGTCGCGCAGCTCTTCCAGCGACTGCTGAAGTTCGGCCGCCGTCTCGGCCTGTCCTTCGTCGCCGTCGTCCACCACCTGTCCGACGTGGTGGACGGCGCCGCCGCCAAGGAGGCCGCGGCGATCCTCAAGATGGCCTCCACGCGCACCATCTACGCCCAGAAGGCCGACGAGGCGCGCGCGACCGGCCGGGTGCTGGGCCTGCCCCGGTGGGCGGTGGAGATCATCCCCACCCTCACCCCCGGCATCGCCGTCTGGGACGTCAACGGCAACGTGCAGGTCGTCAAGCACCTCATCACGGAGACCGAACGGCCGCTGGTCTACACCGACCGCGCCATGACCGAGGCCTCGGCCGACGAGGACGACAGGGCGGACGGGATCGACGAGCCCCGGGTCTCCCTCGACAAGCAGCTGGCCGACGACGCGGTGGCCTGAACGGGGACCTGACCATGGCGAGAGCGCAGCACCACGGACAGGAGCGCGAGGGCGGCATCCCGGACGGGCTGATCCTCGGCGTCATGGGCTTCCTGCTCGGCATGACCGTCCTGGTGTGGACGGGCACGGGGATAGCCGGCCTCGTCTCCCACGGGGCGTGGCCGGCCGAGGTCCACTTCACGCGCACGCCCGTGGCCATGCGCCACCTCATCGCCGACCCCCACGACATCGCCGGGGCCTGGCGGCCCGCCCCGACGGCGGGGCTGCCCGGCTCCGGGCTGTTCTGGGGCGTGTTCATCGGGCAGTTGATGGTGCTCTTCGTCCTCACGGTCTTCGTGATGGGCGTCGTCGCCCGCACCCGGCTGCGCCGCGCGGCACGCCGTACGGCCGTCCAGAAGGCCGCGGAGGCTGCCGTGGAGCCGGGGACCCCCATCCGGACCCGCCAGGCCGCGCAGCGGCCCGTGGAGGCCCCTGAGCCGGCCGCCCCCGAGCCTGAACCCGCACCGGTGGGGCCTGCCACCGGCGTCCCCGCCGCCGGCCCCGCGGCTCCGTCGGTGACCATCGACCGCGAACTCACCCGCACCTACGCCGCCTTCGCCGCCCTCCGCAGCGACAAGGGCAAGCGCCTCGTCCAGCCGTCCGTCCTCAACGCGGCGGGCCCGGTCCTCGTCACCACCGCCGACCCGGACACCTTTCACCAGACCGTCGGCAACCGCGCCAAGCTCGGCCCGGTCCACGTCTACGACCCGGCCCACCTGGTCGACACCCCGGCCCGGCTCCGCTGGGCCCCGCACTCGGGCTGCGAGGACGTCCCCACAGCCGTCACCCGCGCGCGTGCCCTGCTCTTCCCGGTACGGCCGCGCGCCGCGGTCGACGCCGCGATGTTCGACGCCGCCGAGACCCTCCTGCGCTGCTGGCTGCACGCCGCCGCCGTCGACGGCCAGCCCTTCCGCCAGGTGCACCGCTGGGCCGGCGGCACCTCCGGCCAGGACGCCGTCCGCATCCTGCGCACGCACTCCAAGGCCGCCTCCGGCTGGAGCGGGGAGCTCGAGTCCGTCCTCCACGCCCACACCCACCGCCGCGACGCCGCCCAGGCCCTCGTCCACCGCGCCCTGGAGTCCCTCAACTCCGTCCACATCCGGGACGCCTGCAATCCGGGACGCGCCGACGGCCTCGAGCTGGAGTCATTCCTCAAGGATCTGGGCACGCTCTATGTGGTGGGCGAACCCAACGAGGATCCGCGAACCCACCCGGGTGCGATGCCGTTGCTCACCGCACTCGTCTCCAGCGTGGTCGAGCACGGCCGGCGCATGGCCGCAGGGTCATCCTCCGGTCGGCTCGACCCACCAATGACCCTCGTGCTGGACGACATCGCCGCCCTCGCGCCGATCCCGGAGCTCCCCGACCTCCTGGCCACCGGCACCTCGGCGGGCTTGCCCACCCTGGCCGTGCTCCGCTCCCCCGAACAGGCCCGCGACCACTGGCGAGGGCCGTTGTGGCAGCGCGCCGACACCCGCCTCGTCCTCGGCACCCAGCCCCCCGCGCTCCTCGAAGAGGTCCCGGACGCGGTGCGGTTGCCCTAGCGCGCTCCCTAAGGGCGCTCCAGCTCCATCTCGTACTCGGTCTGCGACTCGTCCAGCGGGAACGCCATCGTCCTCCCCGTCCTGACGAAGCCGAGCCGCTTGTAGAAGGCCTGCGCCCGGTGGTTGTCCTCGTGCACCCACAGCCGCACGCGCCGCACCTGCTCCGGCAGCTGCCACGACCACTCGATCGCCGCACCCAGCAATTCCGCGGCCAACGCCCCGCCCCGGAACTCCGGCCGTACGTAGACGCCGACCAGATGCGTCTGGGGCACGGCGAACTCCTCGCCCGTCTCCACGAGTACGGCCACGTTCGCGACGCGTTCGCCGGCCTCGTCCTCCGCGATGAACGCCTGCGTCCGTCCCCGCTGCTGCCACACCTCGTCGGTGAACGCGGCCTCGGTGTCGTGCGTGTTGACGAAGGCCACGCTGCTGGCGGGGTCCTTGAGCGCCTCCAGCCGCAGGGCCCGCTGGGCACGCCACTCGTCGGGCCGGGATGCACGTATCGTGTAGCTCGTCATACCGCGATCGTACGCAAAAAAGCCCCGGCCCCCGAGTGATTAAACTCGGGGGCCGGGGCTCAAAATTTGTTCGGCGGCGTCCTACTCTCCCACAGGGTCCCCCCTGCAGTACCATCGGCGCTGAAAGGCTTAGCTTCCGGGTTCGGAATGTAACCGGGCGT